>JAOUPW010000618.1 GCA_029879665.1 Rhodospirillales bacterium
TGTAGGAAATGAAAAAATAACGTTCCACCACTTTGCCCAGCACAAACCCCAGGATCAGGGGCGGCCGGGGCCAGCCCATCCTTTTCATGATCCAGCCAAAAACCCCGAAGCCGAGCAGGATGTAAAGATCGCCCCACTGCCGCGACCCCTGAAAGGCACCAATGAAAACGATGGATAGCACCAGGGGCAGGATGATCCCCATGCGGATCAGGGCGACCTTGGCAAATTGGTTGCTGAAGGCAAGACAGATCCCGGCACCCAGAATATTCGCCAGCGCCACGCTCCAGACGATGGAATAGGTGACGTCCAGGTGGGAGGTCAGCATTTCAGGCCCGGGGATTAGGCCATGCATCATGAAGGCGCCGAGAAGGATCGCCATGGAGGCGCTTCCCGGAACGCCGAAAGCAATGGTCGGCACCAGGGCGCCGCCCTCCTTGGCGTTGTTGGAACTTTCCGAAGCGATAACCCCGCGGATATCGCCATGGCCGAAGGTTTCGGTGTTTTTTTCCGTACGCGCCGCGTGGCCGTAAGCGATCCAATCGATCACCGCCGCGCCCAGACCGGGGACCGCGCCCAGGGCGGCGCCCAACCAACTGCATCTGAGAATCAGCCATTTGTGGCGGAAGGAATCCCGAACGCCCTCCCACTGCCCTTTTCGGGCATCCACCTTTGAATCGCCGGCAATGCTGCTCCTGGTGATCGCCATGTCCACCAGCTCGGGGACCGCGAACAGCCCTAAAGTTACGGGGATCAGTGGAATGCCATCCCATAGGTAAAGCGTTTCAAAGGTCCATCGCTGAACACCGAGGTTGGGATCGGAGCCGACCATAGAGGTCAATAACCCTAGTCCTCCCGCCGCCAGACCTTTCAGGGGCGACGAACCGCTTAGGGAGGCGACCATGGATAGACCGAAGAAGCTGATGGCAAGAAGCTCAGGCGATCCCAGGTGAAGCATGACCGGCCTGAGTACGGGGACGCTGACCGCCAACAGGAAGGCCCCGGCGAGCCCGCCCAGAAGGGACGCCGAATAGGCGGCACCGAAGGCTCGCCCCGCCTGTCCCTTTTTTGCCAGCGGATGACCGTCAAGCACGGTCGCCGCCGAGCCAGTGGTTCCCGGCACCCCGAACAACACCGCCGGGATGGTATCCGAGGTGGTAGTCACCGAACCCATACCGATAAGGAAGGCAAAAGCCGAGTAAGGGTCCATGTTGAAGGTAAACGGCAACAGCAGAGCCATACCGATAATGCCGCCCAGCCCGGGAATAACTCCCAGCGTCAAACCGACCATGACCCCGGAGGCCAGAACCATCAGGCGATGCGGCTCGGCCATAATACCAAGAGCGGTGATCGCCGTTTCAAATAAGTTTACTTCCACCGTAGCCCCTCTTTTTTTACCTTACCTTTTTTGTGTAATGGTATCCACCAGGGCAGGCCGCCCCGCCTTTACCTCGACGATTGCGCGGCGTAATGCTCCAGCCACATCATCGCCATTTTCAATGGGCCCTTCCGCATGCCAGCCGAGCGAACGGGCGACACCGGCAAAATCCGGTTCGGGGCCGAATAAATCCATACCGATATGAGCCCGTTCCTCGGGTGTCCCGCGCAAACGGGCCATGCGCAGTTGATGTTCCCAGTCGTTGTAATAGGCCCGGTTGTTGTACATCACCACCAGCATGGGGATTTCATATTTAGAAGCCACCCACAAAGACCCCAGATTGAACATCAGGTCGCCGTCCGGCTGGATATCCACCACCAGACGGCCGGTGCCTTTGTGGGCCAATGCAACCCCCAACGAAATACCGATCTGGGTCGAGGTCCCAAGGGACTTGCCCGGATGCCGGTGGGGCTTGTCGAAATCCCAGAGTTTCAACGCCCAGTCCTGAAGGGTGTTGGCGGTCAGAACCCAATCTTCATTTTTTATGACGTCCCACACTTCACTGGCAAGGCGAGGCAGGGTCATGGGCTTTTGGTTCCAGTTCTGCTTTGCTTCCTTTTCCCATTTGGCGCGTGCGGCCAAGTGCATTTTTTTAATCTTACTTTCCCGCGCAGCGTTTCGCGTTTTAAGCGAAGCTGTCTTTGCGACCCGGGTGCGGCACAATTTGCTCAGGGCCGGGATGGCGGTGGCGGTATCG
>JAOUPW010000619.1 GCA_029879665.1 Rhodospirillales bacterium
CGCCTGTCCGACGCGGAAAACCTGGCCCGCCTGACGGATGCCGTAGACCAGGTGGCCCGGCGGGTCGCCTCATAACAGCCCCGCCAGCCCCTCCCGGAAGGTCGGCCATTTCAGCCGGACGCCCAGTTCTTCCTTGATTCGCCGGTTCGAGACGCGCTTGCTCTCGCCATAGAAACTGCGCGCCATCGGTGACAGACTATCCTTGATCCGGTCGAAATCCTCGACCGGCGGCGGTTCCTTGCCCAGCAACTCGCAGGCATGGGCGATAACCTCGTCCGGCGGGGCCGGTTCGTCGTCGGTCAGGTTGTAGGCGGCGCCCGGATTGGGCCGCGCGATGGAGGCGGCCAGCGTCTGCACGATATCGTCCAGATGGATGCGCCCGAAGACCTGGCCCGGGCGGCGAATGCGCCTTGCGCGCCCCTGCCTCACTGTCTCCAGCGCGTTGCGGCCCGGGCCGTATATGCCCGCCAGCCGGAAGATATGGACCGGGACGCCATGTTCCCGCCACAGCGAAAGCCATGCATCCTCGGCCGCGACGCGGCGGCGGCCGCGGTCCGACGCCGGAACCCTTTCCGACCATTCATCCACTTCGCCGCCCTGCCGGTCGCCGTATACGCCGGTGGTGGACAGGTAGCCCACCCATTGCAGCCCCTGCAAGGCGGCGATGCCGTCGCCATGCGCGGCGATCACCGGATCGCCATCCGTCCCCGGCGGGACGGAAGACAGAAGATGGGTCGTCCCGGCCAGGGCGGCGCCGAAATCCGCCAGCGGATGGGCGTCGTCGAACGGGAATATCTCCCAGTCTCCCCGCCCCGCGGCGGCGCCCGGCCCGGCTTCGCGGCTGGTGCCCGCGATACGCCATCCGGACAGGGCGAGATGATGGGCCAACGCGCCTGCGGAATAGCCGAGTCCGAAACAAAAAAGCTTGTTTTTCATGGCGCTGGATTCTTTACCTTATCTTTACCGATGTCCTTAGGTCTTTGGAAATATCTATCCATCAGTATTATCTTCAAGGTCCAATATCAGGGAATCATGGACCGAAAATCAAACGATTAAGTTACGGACAGTTATTGGGGACAAATAATGATCGAAGTAATCTACCTTGGTGTCGGCGTCGTACTTTTTCTCATCCTGAACACCCTTTATGCAGGCTGGCGCGGAAGTCTGTTGCGCAAGGCCGAAGCGGAACGCAACGACCCGTTCAGAAGATAGGTCTGCAACGGGACCGGATTCCCGGGGGCGGCAAACCCGATTTCTCCCAAAACTCCCGAACCGCCCGCCACCCACCTCCTGCCGGGTGGCGGGCCGGGCCGCCCCCGGGAATGCAACCGGCTTCGGTTTACGAATCGGCCTGCGCCTGCTGGGCGCTGCGGTGCGACTCGGCGCTCTGCGCCTCGATGAAGATGCGCTTGACCTCGGGATGTTCAGCCTTGATCGCCACCTCCAGCCCGGCTATGGCGGCTTCCACCTGATCAGCTTTCAGTCCATCGGCAAAATCCAGGCTGAGATTGACCAGGATATCCTCAGGGCCCAGATGCATGGTCAGCACCTCGTTCACCGAGTCGACCCCCGCTTGCGCCAGGGCCGCCTTGCTTATGCTCCTGACGACTGCCGGGTCGGCGGCCTCGCCGATCAGCAGTCCCTTGCATTCGTAGGCCAGCAGCGCAGCGGTGGTGGCCAGAATGACACCGATGGCGATCGCCGCCGCACCATCCAGGACGGGCATGTCGAGGTGCTGGGCCAGCGCAATGCCGATCAATGCCACGATCAGGCCCAGCATCGCGGCAGAATCCTCAAACAGGATGGTGAACTTGGTCGGGTCCTTGCTGTGGCGAATTTCCGCCATCCATCCGCGTTTGCCCTTGCCCTTGCGGAATTCCCGGAAGGCGACCGTCCAGGCGGCAGCCTCGAAGACAATTGCCAGACTAAGCACGATATAGTTCACGAACGGGTCGGACATTTCATGCGGGTCCATGACCCTGCTGAGTCCCTCGTAGAATGAAATGCCGGCTCCCAGCCCGAAGATCAGGATCGCCACGACGAAGGACCAGAAATACTCCTCCATCCCGTAGCCAAAGGGATGCAGGTGGTCTGCAGGTTTCCTGGAGCGTTTCAGACCATACAGCAA
>JAOUPW010000620.1 GCA_029879665.1 Rhodospirillales bacterium
ATGCGCCCCGCGCCCACGCTGCCGAATTCGCCCCGGGAAATGGGTGTCGGCGTGGTGAACCCGTTTGCGATATGTCCGGACATCGCATCGAAGTCAAAGGTCAGGCAGACAATCTGTTCGCTCATGGGGCTTGCCTGGAGTTGTTGTTGCGGAAACGTATTCGCCGTCGTTGAGGCGGCTAACCATATCTGACACAATGAGTTAATCAATGCAATTTTGCCGAATCCGCAACCCCGCCCGCCAACTTGGAAGACTGCTAATGACGCCCCTAAATCTGCTCGATATCTCCGGCAATCCCTTCGAAAGGGGCCTCGCCCACGGTAAGCATCTGGCGAAAGAGATCGCGGAAAACACCGGAACCTATCTGCGCATGTTCGCGGCCAATGGCCTTGAACAAGGCGATGCCCTGGCAAAGGGCGACCGATGGTTACCGGTTATCCGCGAAGGCAACGCCGCGTATGCCGATGAAATGAAAGGCATCGCCAAGGGCGCGGGGGTTCCGGAAGGGCTGATCGGCATGCTCAATGCGCGCTACGAAATCGCGTTTTCGCTGTTTCACGAGGAAGCCAAACGGGGGAACCGGTCCGGCGCCATTGCGCCTAGCGCCATCCCCAAGGACTCGGTGCTGCGGGCCCCCGAAGGCTGCACCTCGTTCGGCGCCATGCCCGAAGCAACGCGGGATGGCACGACTCTGCTGGGCCAGAACTGGGACTGGTTGGCGGCGGTGCATGGCCGCTGCGTCATTTTAAGAATTTCCCGTGACGACGGCCCGGATATTCTCAGCCTGAATGAGGCCGGTATCGTTGGTGGCAAGCAGGGATTGAACCGCGCCGGGATCGGGTTGGTGGAAAACGGGCTGGTCAGCGCCCTGGACGGCGCCAACGGTTTTTGCAAACCGTTCCACGTGCGCTGCCGGGAAATCCTCGAAGCCGAAACCTACGACCAGGCGTTGCTGCCGGTGGTGAAAACCGACCGCACATGTTCCGCCAATTTTGTTATCGGGCACGCCGACGGCGAAATCATCAATATCGAAACCAGCCCCAAGCTGGCGACCTACATTTATCCGGAAGGCGGTATCGTCACCCATTCAAACCACTTCCTCGATTCGCAACACGGGCCTTCGCAGATGGAACGCATCTCGCCTAACACGCTATACCGGGCGGAAAGGCTGCGCCGCCGCCTGATGGCCCATCATGGCGAACTGGATTTTACGAACATCCGGGACGCGCTCAGCGATCATTTCGGCCTGCCCAATTCCATTTGTCGCCATCCCGACGCCCGGCTTCCGGAAGACAAGCGGTCCATGACAAACAATGCCGTGGTCCTGGACCTGAACAACCGGACCCTGGCGGTGAGCGATGGTCCGCCGTGTGAAAATTCTTTCGTGGCGTATTCCTTTACCGACGCCATTTCGGGGGTGGCTTAAACCGTCCAGGCGGTTAATCCGTCGTGGGAGCAGAAGGCGTCCCGAAAGCCAGCCTTATGAGGAGAGCGGTGCATGGATCGAATATCTGAAAATATTTCTGTCGCCTGGGCCGATTGCGATGCGGCAGGCAAGGTGTTCTACCCAAATTTCTATTCCTGGTTCGATCGCTCGACGGAAAAATTATTCAAGGCTAATGGCCTGGGGTTCCCTGAACTGAAGAAAATGTTCGGTATTATCGGGATGCCGCTTCTTGAGACCAATGCTAAATATGAAAATGCATGTTTGCATGGGGCTGAGTTGAAGTTGGAGACTTGGATCAACGAATGGGAAAGCAAAACCTTTATTGTCCGACACCTGATGACCCATATGGATGGCCGCCCGGCTTTGGCAGGATTCGAAAAACGAATTTTTGTTGTTGCCGCAAAAAACCGGCCCAACGGAATGCGCGCCATTACGCCACCGGACGAAATCCTTTCCAGATTTGCAGGCTGAGTAATTGCCACAATGAATGGCGTCGAACGATTAGAAGCAAAGGCTTCCCTTTAAAATGAGAGTCCACCACAACTCCCGCCATTCCTGATAAGCTTTCTATGATCTCGCTTGAGCAGGGTGAACGGGAAAATCCCTTGTGCCTCAATCGGGTATGGGCAACATCTTAGAATCACGGCTAAATCTCAAACGAGTTCGACTCGTCGATCTT
>JAOUPW010000621.1 GCA_029879665.1 Rhodospirillales bacterium
ATATGCGGACAGAAACCAGGGTCGAAATTCAAGATCGTACCGTTTGGTATCTGGGATCATTTTTCGCCGGTTCCGGAATATATATGCGCCCGGAATTCAAGAACCATAGCCGGAGCGCGAACCCAAGCCGAAGAAATATCGGGCCCACCTGTAGAAGAGGCTGCCTGAAAAGTCTTTTTGGGGTGTAGGTGTGACGAGCGCATGATATCCTCAAGAATCTGAACACGAAAGTCTGAGCAATGGAAGTCCTGCTCGAACTGTTGATCTTTCTGGGGTTGGCCCGTCTGCTTGGCGAGGGTGCGGAGAAGGTCGGCCTTCAATCATCCGTTGGCGAAATTCTTGCAGGCGTCCTATTTGCCGCCGCCGCGTCAATGATGCCCGAAAAATTTTCTATGATCGACCAGATCGCCCAGGGTGAACATCTCGCCGCCGCCGCCAGTGTTGCCATGTTTGCCCTGATCCTGCATGCCGCTGTTGAGATGAAGCCGCGTAACATGGCAAGGAGGGCTGCCGGTTCGTTGTTCATCGCCCTTGGCGGTATGGCTGTCCCACTGGCGGCGGGGTTATTGGTCGGCATGCTGGTTCTGCCCGAAGGACCGTTGAAGAGCTCGCAGACTCTGCTTATCGGCATCGCCTTATCCATTTCCGCCATTGCCGCCGCAATCAAAGTTCTCTCCGAACTTAATCTGGAACACACCCGGGTTGGCGAAACCATCATCTTCTCGGCCGTTATTGATGACGTCTTGGGGCTTTTCCTGCTTGCCATTTTAATGAGCGTGATCCAGACCGGACATATCCCAGCGGTGACGTCACTCCTCATATTGTTTTTTAAGATATTGATTTTTTTCACGGTGACGATTTTACTGGGGGTGCATGTGTATCCTAAAATCAGCCGGAAGTTGAATGTACTGGAGGCGACTTCACTTGAGTTTTCCGTTCTTGTCGCCATTGCGCTGGCTTATGGGGTTTTGGCCGAGGTTCTTGGCATGCATTGGATCATGGGAGCTTTTATGGCTGGACTGTTCTTCGAGCCGGGACGGGTCGGGCACAAGGCGTTTACGGAAACCAGGATCATTTTCTCTGCCGTGACCCGTGGGGTGCTTGGCCCGTTGTTTTTTGCCTACATCGGGTTGCGTGTGGATTTGAGTGCGTTCGGGGCGGTGCCCGGGTTTATGTTGTTGCTGTTTTTAGTGGCAATTGTGGGCAAGCTGGTTGGCGCCGGGGTTCCGGCCTTGTTGAATGGATTATCCCCGCGCGATGCCGCCGCCGTCGGAGCAGGGCTAAGTTCACGCGGCGGCGTCGAAATGGTGGTCCTGTCCATCGCTTATGAAGCAGGTGTATTCGTTACAGAATCCGGTGCGGCGCCAGTAGTGACGCACCTGTTTTCGACACTAATTATTGTCGCCGTGGCAACGACCATGCTCTCGCCCGTGATGCTGCGCCGATTGCTCGGGAATAAATAACGTGTCAGGAACCAGTCGCAAGTTTTACCGGTCAGTCCCGCGCAGGTGGTTTTGGAAACTTTGTCTGTTTTCTTGGGCAACAATGTTCCTTAATGTCGTGCCCGCCCATGCCAATGCAATGAAATTAGGCTTAGCCAAGGCCGATAAGGTTATCGTTTTGAAAAGCGAGCGACGTCTTGTTCTGTTTCGCAATGGCACACCTCTGAAATCATACAGGGTCGCCCTTGGTCGCAGCCCTCGTGGCGCCAAAACCCGGCAGGGCGACGGTCGCACCCCGGAAGGGGTATATGTTCTTGATTGGCGTAACCGGAAAAGCAGATTTTACCGCTCGATCCATGTTTCCTATCCGGGCCCCGCAGACCGGGACCGGGCGCGTCGGGAGGGCGTTTCTCCTGGCGGCGATATCATGATCCACGGTTTACCCAACGGACGGGGCGCCATTGGACCAGACCATACCCGATGGGATTGGACCGACGGCTGCATCGCCGTCACCAACGCGGAAATCGACGAAATCTGGTCTCTGGTCGACGACGGGACTCCAATCGAAATCAGACGCTAGGTTCCTCCCTTGCTCAAGGGCCGTGCAAAAACACAATTTTTAGTGTATAATGTTTTTTGCGCGTCCAACATGATCGGGAGAGGTGTCTCTCTCGGTCTTATT
>JAOUPW010000622.1 GCA_029879665.1 Rhodospirillales bacterium
ACGGCAACCTCTGGTCCGGGGCTGGCCCTGATGACGGAAATGCTGGGCCTGGGCGCCATGGCCGAAGTGCCGGCGGTTATTTTTTGTTCCCAACGGGGCGGACCGTCGACGGGGATGCCGACCAAAACCGAACAATCGGATCTCCATCTTGCCGTTTACGGCGGCAGCGGCGATGCCCAGCGGATCGTGCTGGCGCCAACCAATGTAGAAGGCGCCTACCGATGCGCGGGCAAGGCATTTGAAATGGCCGAACGCTACCAGACCCCGGTGATCGTGCTGTTGGATCTTTATATATCCAATCGCTACGAAACCGTCGTTCTGCCGAAAAAGAATCCCTTTGAAGAGAACTGCGCGAAAACCCGTCGCCGCACCGACAAGGCGCCGTATCAGCGTTACGAATTTACCGACGACCATATCAGTCCCCGGGCCCTTCCCGGCGAAGAGGGCGGGGTACATACAGTGACCGGCCTTGAACACAACGAACTTGGCCGCCCCAGCGACATTCCGGCAATGCACCAGAAAATGAGCGCTAAACGCCATTTGAAGCTTCTCCCGGCGCTCAACCATCCCGATATCACCATTCATAAGCGTTTCGGCGATGAAGGCTCGGTGGATGTGGGAATTCTCGGCTGGGGATCCTCTTTCGGGGAAATTCTCGAGGCCGCCTATGCGGCCAGGAAGGAAGGGATCCGGTGTTCCGCCATGAAAGTGGTGATGCTGTCGCCGTTGCCGGTTGGCCCTATCAATGAATTTTTTGATGATTGCAGCGAAGTGCTGATTCCGGAACTCAATTATGAAGGACAATTCGCCAACATCGTTTCTTCCGCCGTGCCCCGGCCGTTCACCCGTCTGAATCAGGCCACCGGCATGCCCATGGCGGTTAACGACATTCTTGAAGAAATCCGCAAACTTGCCAAACGTGCCCGCGCCATGGCGGCACAGTAGGACGCCACGCCTGAAAGGTCCAAACGATGGGAAATCTGCAACAGCCCGTTTATCTGGAAGACAAGCTGGAAGAAGTCCGGGAAAGCGGACGGCTTGAATACCGTTCCAAATCACTTCCGACCTGGTGCCCCGGGTGCGGATATTTCAGCATCGTTGAAGGCGTTACCGCGGCGTTAAAAGAATTGGAGATCGATCAAAAGGATACGGTGGTGGTTTCCGGAATCGGCTGCGCGTCGCGGTTTCCGTTCTTCCTCAATGCCTACGGTTTTCACACCCTGCACGGCCGCACCTTACCGGTCGCTACCGGGGTAAAAACCGCCAATCGGGATCTCGAAGTCATCGTCGTCGGCGGCGACGGCGATGCCTTCGCCATCGGCGGCGGTCATATTCCGCATGCCGCCCGGCGCAACGTGGATATCACCTATCTTTTGTTCGATAACGGGATCTACGGCCTGACCAAGGGACAGACCTCGCCGACTTCCGCGTTAGGCTTCAAGACCTCCACCTCGCCATACGAAAATCACGATGCGCCCCTTAATCCCCTGATGATGTTGTTGTCCTACGGGGCCAGTTGGGTCGGCCAGGCCTATGCCGGAAGACCCCATCATTTGAGTGAAATGATCACCAAGGCCATCGGCCATCGCGGGTTTTCCTATCTTCATATTCTTTCGCCGTGCGTGACGTTCGACAAAACGAACCTGACCTATACCAACCTGGATATGCAGGTCCGTGACCTGCCGGAAGATCACGACCCCACCAACAAAATGGCGGCCATGATCCAGGCCGAAAAAACCGAACGTCCGTCCCTGGGCATTTATTATAACGTCGAGCGGCCAACCCTGAATGACGGCCTCGATCACATCATCCAGAACGCCAGGCATCCCTCCTGAGTTCGCCACGACGTAGGCATTTGATCTTCCGCTGGACGAGGGTAGGGTAGAGGCATGCTCGTCGACAGCCATTGCCATCTTGATTTTCCCGATTTCAAGGATGAACTGGACGCGGTCGTAACACGCGCCGGTGAGGCCGGGATCGGCGTCATGCTGACCATCTGCACCCATGTCACCCGTTTCGAGCAGGTGCTCCGGGTGGCCGAGGCCTATGACAACGTATTCTGCACCGTCGGCATCCACCCCCATGAGGCGGCCAACGAGCCGGAGGTGACGGCCGAGCACCTG
>JAOUPW010000623.1 GCA_029879665.1 Rhodospirillales bacterium
TTGGGGCATTATTGATCGCCTTAAAATAATCAAGTTTTTTTAGAGCAATCTTTTGTTGTTTCTCGGGAAACGCACCAAGCTGCCGGCGTCTGTTAGCAATTATCTCGCTCAGAGCTTTTCCGCGATGCGCGGATGGAATAGGCACGATGGAGCCGGCACTGAATTTTTCTTTGAGTTCAGAATCGTCGAGACTTCCGAATATATTGCCGCCGACCTCCTTAAAAAGGACTTTATCGCCGCGCCGTTCATCGACAACGTATTCCTTGTTGTCCATGATGTAATGCTCTCCGGACGGTAGATCCAATTGAGGTTCAAAAGTCATTTACTGACCCTCCCGCCTTTAACAAGCTGCACTCGGCTTTCCTGACCGATAGGCATATTGTGATCAATGGCGATATGCCCTCGCAGAACCATCGCATAAACGATTTCTTCACCATCAGGATGGGCCAGCAAATCTGCTAGTTCCGAAACACTAGATTCCTGGAAATGTTCGAGGTGCCCTTGGACGAGTTCTTTTTGTTCGTAACTTACTCCCCTGCCACGGTGCCGGATAAGCTCCTGGCAATTAGACAGCCTGGGCTTAAGATTGATTACATGCTGATCACAGACGTGATAAGCGATGCCGAATTGGCGGAAGAAATCTCGAAAGAACTGGAATCGCTCCACATTCTCCGGTTTTCCGGCCTCTTTGGCCCATTTGATTTCAGTGATATGCGGGCCATCTTCCCGCCAGGACAGAAAGTCTGGCGTATGCCGCCTCCGTCCCTTGATCCATGGGTAGGAAACCTGAATAGGCTGGGAATAAAATGATTTTACTGTGGGATCACATTCCAAAAGACACATGAACTTGTATTCCGTGAAGGATTCCCAGGCATTCATTTCCTTGCTTTTTTCGCTGGCGAAGTAACCCTTTGACCGTGCGGAACTCTTGGTGACGACATTCCTGACTGGCTTTCCATTGGTATGCTCAAACTCATCTTGCAGGTCATCGGCAATAATGGGATCTTTTTCGGGCCAAGCGGATTTCAGCAACACCGCTATTTCCATTGATGACGCTTTCAACAATTGCACTTGAGAAAGTCGTCGTTTCCATAACACCATTTGATTGCCTAATACGATTTCATTCATGTTGTCCTGCTTTCATTTTAAACATCGAAAAAATTGATATCGCATTTTAGAAATATCGGACGTGATTCCATTTTCCGGACGATTTTTTTTCATTTAAATTCCGATTCACTGACATCAATTTGATTCTATGTGATTCTTTTTTCATAACTTTATCGCCTGCTCTCTTAATTCATGAAAAGCCTAATCCGTAAGTTATGACGACCCGAAAAACGCATTTGAAGATATTGTTTTCAAAAATTCCACGGTATGTTTATCGTCTTCGTTATCTGTTTCAAATAACGTCTCCAGAGCGCTTTCCGCGCTCCTCCGGGCATCACGTGTCATCATGCCGGCGCCGTACTTCACCCTTGCGTAGAGCAGGTATACGGCGACCGACCGGAGTATGGATGAGTTCGGATCGTTGCCGCTGAGAAACCCGGCGATCTCCGTGGTGGCCCCGCAATCCCGCGCCATGCGTGACAGGCCATATCCGCGTTGAATTCCGCCGAAACACAGGTGCTCTGCCAGGTCAAAATGCCAATCGGCAGCATGAGGCGCAAAATAGCCGCTCCACCTGTCCCGGGCCTGGTTGAGGCGTGGAAAGGGAATGTCGGCGGCGAGGAACGCATATCTTACGGCCGGCAGCAGGGTCCTGCGGCCGCCGAAGGTAACGATCAGGGGCTGCTCGACTTCGTCGAAGCAGCGCTTGAAATCGTCAAGGAACCGTTTGCCGGAAACATCCGTATCGCGGTCTTCCCCGAATATTCTGAAATCGAAATCGCTATGCCGCTCAGACTCTCCGTCCCAGTCAATCGCGCATGAAAGCTGGGCAATCCAGGCGACGGAAACCGGCCCGGCTCCCGGTGAGGTTCTGCTATCCCCACCATGGAACCCGCCGTCAAGGCACACCAGATGCCTCAGGGGTGTTTGAGACGGTTCTACCCATCCACCCGTCACGGCATGGCACCTATGAATTTACCAGGCTGGCATGGAGCGGCGCGCAGCAAAAGCGCCT
>JAOUPW010000624.1 GCA_029879665.1 Rhodospirillales bacterium
GCAAAACGGTGGCCGAGGCGCGGGACGAGCTTGCCCTGTTGCGCCGGACCATTTCCGAAATCGCTGGTCAACACGGCCTGGCGCCAATCGCCGCTTCGACCCATCCCTTTTCCGTCTGGCAAGACCAGCAGCGTACCGACAAGGAACGCTATAACGTGCTGGCGGAAAACCTACAGGCGGTGGCCAGGCGTCTGCTCATCTGCGGTATGCACGTTCACGTTGGCATCGAAGATGATGAACTGCGCATCGACTTGATGAACCAGGTGACCTATTTCCTACCGCACTTGTTGGCGCTCAGCACCTCCTCGCCGCTCTGGCGAGGCGAGAACACGGGTTTGAAATCGTACCGAATCTGCGTCTTTGATGAACTTCCGCGCACCGGCTTACCGGAACGCTTTGATTCGGCCAGCGATTATCACCGTCACGTCGATGCGGTAGTGCAGGCCGGGTTAATCGACGATGCCACTATGTTGTGGTGGGACGTGCGGCCGTCGGCACGGTTTCCGACGTTGGAAATGCGGATCACCGACATCTGTACCCGGCTGGACGATGCCGCCGCTATCGCCGCTCTTTACGTCTGTATCCTGCGCATGCTCTACCGTTTGCGCATCGACAATAAACGCTGGCGCATTTATTCCACCATGCTGGTCAATGAAAACCGCTGGCGGGCGCAGCGCTACGGCATGGAGGCGGGACTGGTGGATTTCGGTAAGGGGGAGATCGTGCCGTTTCCGGACCTGATGGACGAACTATTGGGGATGGTGACGGAGGACGCAGATGCGCTCGGTTGCGGGACGGAACTGAACCACATCCACACCATCGTTGCGCGCGGCACCAGCGCCGGCCGGCAGATCACGACGTTCGAGCAGGCGTTAAAGAACGGGGCATCGCGGGAAGAGGCCCTGAACGCCGTGGTCGACCTGTTGATCGGGGAAACGATCCGGGACCTGTGAGGCGTTTCGCCCTTGCCCCCGCCCGGGGGGAACGATTATCTTATCCCCTCCCGGGTGTGCTATCCCGGGGCCCCACTTCCGGCCCGTCCGGGCCAAATATTTTAAGCAATAATTCCATTACGGAGAGGAAAATCGGAATGAGTGATGTCGGAGGCGTGGCCGGAGACCGGCTGAAAGCGTTTGTAGATCGGATCGAACGTCTGGAAGAAGAAAAAGCCGCCTTGGCCGCCGATATCCGGGAGGTTTTTTCGGAAGCGAAGGGCGTCGGATTCGACGTCAAGATCATGCGCCAGATCTTGCGCCTGCGTAAAATGGATGCCCCGACCCGGGAAGAAGAGGAACATCTGATCGACGTCTACAAACGCGCCCTGGGCATGTGAGGCTTCCGGCACCTTCCCTGATAATTCCTTTAATATCAAAGTATTATAGTTGAATCGCGGAGCAGGGGATCTCGTTATTTTGAAATATCCGCGGCGAACTTGGCGTAGATGCGCCCCAGCGCCGCGTTCATGGCCTTGACCGCGGAAGCAACATCTTCGCCGCCGGCAGATACCTCTTCGATGTAATTGCGGATGAAAATAACCTTGTCGTCAGGCCGCTTCAGCAACGCCAGTTCCAACTCGACAATGGACCTGGGGTCGCCGCCCCTCACCTGTTCCAGGCGCTTGATCTTGCCCGACACCGAGTAATCGGCGTCGGAGCGTATTTCAGCCGTGACCACGGTTTCGGCAATGTTGGCGGCGCGGAGGTAGGACACCAGTTGGTCCATTAGCAGCATGATGGGGGGTTCGGTCCAGAAGTGATAATGATATTCCAGGACTTCCAATTCCTTGCCGCCTTCGCTGTAAACGATGGGCCGGCCGGCGATAACGCCGTCGGCGACCATGCGCTGGACGACCAGAGTGCCTTTGAAGTGGGGCTGGGCAGGGGAGGTCTTGGGTGCCGCTACCTTAAGCCGGTAATAATGATCTTCCGGAACTGGGGCTTGCGGGCCGCCGCAGGCGGCAAGCAGCGCGCCTGCCAGCAACAGGGCGGGAACCAGGGTGCGGGGGCGCCTGATCAGTGTTTCGATGGAATCGGAAAGACTCATGCGGGGTCACTCCTTACAATCATATGTATTTTTGGGCGGGCAAATATCAGCGCGCCTTGGCGGGAGCCTTGTCCT
>JAOUPW010000626.1 GCA_029879665.1 Rhodospirillales bacterium
GAAATCCCATTATATTCGAGCGCTGGACCGGATTTGGGGGTGGCAGCCTCCGCTGAACGCGGATCAACCCCCTGGGTGCTTGTCCATTAAGGTACTCTTTGGGAATGATTGCATTCCACTTGATCTAGGCCAAATTAATTCCAAAACAGACATGTAAAGTGAGCCGTGGTGTTTGGGTAGAATACGCAAAACTGGATTCGGGCTTTTCTGGAGAACGGAACATTGAGCAAATCGGCCAAGAAGGAAACGAAAATCACCGAAGTTTCCGAGCATACCGTCGAGATCATCACCAATTCGGGTGAGGGTGCGCAAAAATGCGCCCAGATCTTCGGTCAGACCTGCGCCAAGATGGGTAACGGCGTGTGGACGGTAGAGATCATTCCGGCGGAAATCGAGCCGCCTCACCACACCGTCACCAGCACCTCCGGCAACATCATCCGCTTCGGCAAGGAAAAGATCACCAACTGGGGTGACCAGTCCAAGCTGGCTATCGCCTTCAACGAGCAGGTGCTGCTTTCACGCCACCGGCTGGAATCGCTTGACGATAACTGCATCATCCTGAACGAAGCCATGTGGGAGGACCATGAGGACGAGTTCATCCGCACGCAATATGCCGCGGCGATGGAAGAAATGTCGGGCAAGAATTACCGGTTCATCCAGGTCCCCATCGAGGAGGAGGCGCTCAAGATCGTCGACAACCCCAGCCACGGCAAGAACATGTTCGCGCTGGGCCTGCTGGCCGAGATTTACCAGCGGGACCTTTCCATCATCGAGAAGCAGATTGCCAATATTTTCCGGCTGAAATCCGAAAAAATCATTGAAAGCAACATCAAGTTGGTGAAGGCGGGGATGGCCTGGGCCCGCGACAACCTGGATTTCCGGTTCGATATCAAATCCATACCGGCCGAAGAAGAGCGCATCGTGATGAACGGCAACCAGGCCTGTGCGCTGGGCGCCATCGCAGCGGGCATGGAAATGTGCGCCATGTATCCCATCACGCCCGCCACTTCGGTCTCGCACGAACTCTCCGATGTCTTCGAGACCTACGGCGGCATGGTTCACCAGGCCGAAGATGAAATCGCCGCCGCCGGCGTGGCGCTGGGCGCGTCTTACGGCGGCAAGGTTGCCCTGACGGTTACTTCCGGCCCGGGCATGGCGCTGAAGACCGAGTTCCTGGCGTTGGCCATCATGGTCGAGATTCCCCTGGTGGTTCTGGACGTCCAGCGCGGTGGGCCTTCTACCGGCCTGCCAACCAAGGTCGAGCAGTCCGACCTGCTGTCTTCAATCTATGGCCAGCCCGGTGACGCGCCCCGCGTGGTAATCGCGCCACGGTCTATTGAGGAGTGCTTCCATTCCATGGTCACGGCGCGCAGCATCGCCGATACCTTTCGCACCGTGGTGATCGTGCTGACCGATGCCAACCTGGCCACCGGCGTGCAGCAGTTCACCCGGCCCGACCTGGATGTCCGCTGGCAGCAGGGGCCACCCGACCTTTCAGCGCTGCCCGAAGGCTTGCGGCCCTATGACTGGGATCCGAAGACCGGCCTGTCCCGGCGTATCATTCCGGGCACGCCGGGCGGCCAGCACACGGTCACCGGACTGGCCCACGACGAAAACAGCCTGGTTTCCTACCACCCATCGAGTAACGAGCGCGGCATGCGCATGCGCAGCCGCAAGCTGGCCGTGTTCCAGTCGACGCTGATGCCGCCGACCGTTAATGGCGAGGAGGAAGGCGACTTGCTGGTGGTCGGTTGGGGCTCGACCCACGGGGCCATCGAAGAGGCAGTCGACCGCGCCCGCGCCGAAGGCAAGAAGGTTTCGGCCTGCCAATTGACCTTCCTTTCGCCATTGGAACCCGGTCTGAAAGATATTTTCAGAAAGTTCAGGAAGGTCATGACCGTCGAGATCAACTATTCGGATACCGTGGGCGACCCGTACATCACCGAAGAGACGCGACGTTACGGACAGCTTGCCTGGTTATTGCGGGCGCATACGCTGGTCGACATTGACTGCTGGACCAGTTGCCCGGGGCAGCCGTTGCGGCCGAAGGACATTTATAAAAGCATTGTTGCGAAACTGGATGAACCGGTGAAACTTCAGAAAGGAGCGTCATT
>JAOUPW010000625.1 GCA_029879665.1 Rhodospirillales bacterium
CCGGCCCTATTCAAGAAAACGGCGGAGCCGTTTTCCACATATTTTCGTATAAGATCAAGGCTACCGTTTCCCACAATTTTCCGAATTAATCCAAGGCAACCGCTGTCTTCAAACTTCCGCTCAACATTCGCGCCGACCGCTTGGCAACCCCGGATGCCTACCTCCCGCCGGACTGCGCCCATTCACGCTCTGCGGCGAGGATGTACTTTTCGTGCTTTGGCTGAATAGTCGTCCCATTGAATGCATCTTTAGTACGCGGCCCCGTATAGAGTTCAGTACTATACATAAGCCTTCCCCTTTCATCATAAAAATAGAATTCAATACCAAGATGCTGGCTTTTCGAATCACTTTCGCCACCAACACCTTCCACATGTTTCCAGACTTCCTTTTCTTTCCGGGACAGTGTAATCATAGCGCGTTTTTTCGTTTCCGGATTCGGTTCCAGGACAATTGCATTGTCTTCAATGTTCCATGGCGATGTAATGATAGGAGCATGTGGACCTCCCTGCGCGACGACCATTCCTTTGCGATCAAAATAATGGGCACCCTGAAAAATATCATATTTTCACACGACATCATAAGTAAAGTAAACAATCATCCTCGGCCGGCTGAAATCGAGGCGTCTGGAACGCGAATTGTCGGTCGAACAGGCCTTTTTTTCCTGAAGAACACCATCACATGACCGTGATTGCGCATCTCGCCCGCTGATCACCCGTAGACAAACACGAAGCGGCGCATATTGTAGACCAGATTTGTCAAGCCCATCTGAAATTCAGCACGGGCCATGCCGATCGTGCGGATGAAATCCCCTCCGAACTTCTCAATGTCTCCGAAAACATGCTCAACCCTTGCTCGAACAATGGATATTCCGTGGTTGCGCCGTTTCTGTTTCTCGGAAAGCGGTTTGTTTCTGTATCCCTTCTGGCAAAACCTGTGTCGCACCCCCCTCCTTTCCAACAGACTGCGGATCTCAGGAGTATCGTAGGCCGAATCTCCATGAACCGGGCCGTCCTCTCCGGAATGCCCTTCCAACACCGCCCGGGCGGCGCGGGAATCATGCACAGAGGCGCTGGTCACGGTATATTCAGTAACAAACTTCCCCTTGCGGTCGACGCGCACATGGTTCTTGTATCCAAAATAACTGACGCCGTTCTTTTTCGTCCAACGGGCGTCGACGTCCTTTTGCGCCATTCTGGCCTGGTTTTCCGGCCATTCCGGCGGAATCCCTCCATCCTTGACAATCCTGTTCTCTTCGCGGGAATTCCTTTGTCGCGGCACTTCCACAATCGACGCATCGATCAGGCTTCCCTTCCGGAAAATCAATCCAAGGTCTTTCAGGTGCCTGAGGAACTTCCGGAATATCGGCCTCATCAGTTTCAGTCCCACAAGCTGCTCGCGGAAAAAACGTATCGTGCTTTCGTCCGGAACCTTGTCATGGAAATCGAGGCCGAGGAACCTCATGAAGCTCAGACGGTCGTTTATCTGGAACTCCGCCTGTTCGTCCGACAGATCGTATAGCCGCTGCAGTATCAGAATCTTGAACTTCACAACCTCGTCGAACGGATTGCGTCCCGCGCTTCCGGGCTCTTTTCGCCTGACTTGGCCCAGTATCGGCCTGAAGATCTCCCAATCAATTGCGTTCAGCCTTTCCAGCGGGTCGCGTTTGGCGGAAAGGATTTCCATTCTTCTCTGATAATCAAACAGTTCAGGTTGCTTTTCCATGCCGCCATGCCAATACAAGGGGCCGTTTAGGGTACCATTTTTTGATATTTATACCATATCGTTTTTTAGGCATCAGAAGCTGATATTTTTCAGGGTGCCCTCGATTTTTTTCCACCAAATGCGAAACGGCCTGTCGCGCGCCGGGAGGAAAAATTTCCCACCCAGGGATGAGAAAGGTTATTTTTATTATATATTCATCATGTTTCCGCCTGTTGAAAAAAACGCGGGGTCGGCCTGATTTCGGCGCCAAAAGAAGTTGTTATCCATTTCGAGACTTGGACGATTGGCTTGGCAATAAATAGACACCATGCGACAATTCTTGACCAGGACCCGGCTTGCCCATGGCATTCGCACCCTGTTTCTCATTGCGTTGCCGGCGCTGAAACTGACCT
>JAOUPW010000627.1 GCA_029879665.1 Rhodospirillales bacterium
ATGCCGGTGACATGGCTCATTTCCGAGGCGCGGCGCAGCGGGTTTCCGTGGCCGTAGCGCACGCCGTGGCGTTCGTCGACGAAATCCAGATGCGCGTCGATATGGATGATATGCACCGGCGGCTGGTCGTCGAAGGCCTTGATGATCGGGGCATGCACCGAATGATCGCCGCCCAGCACCACGGGGAAGGCGCCGGCCGCCAGCATCTTGCGCACGCCGTATTCGATATTGGCGTGGCTCTTCACCGTATCGGTATGGACAATGTCGGCGTCGCCGATATCGACGATGGTCACCTCGCCCTTCGGCAGATAGACCACATCGTCCTCGAAATCATAAGCCCCGGCATGGCCGAAGGAAAACAGGGTCGAGGCCTCGCGGATGCTGCGCGGGCCGAAGCGCGCGCCGGGGCGGTACTGCGTGCCCCAGTCGAAGGGCGCGCCCATCACCGCAATGTCGGCGTCGATGGCGTCCCAGTCGACCACCGGCGGCGATTTCATGAAGGTGCTGTGCCCCACGAAGGGCAGGTTCAACCGCCCGGTCTTGTATCCATCTTCGGCCATTGCCTGTCTCCCGTAATTCCAATAGTTGCGTCAATCTAAACCGGATTACGGTGGGGAAACAGGGTCAACAGGGGGAAACATTCGATGGGGAAATAGCGCTGAGAATGTTCGCTGTCACGCGGGCCCTGTTCAGCAGAATGTCGGCCAGGAACAGGGAAACCACCGCGACCCAAGCCAGATAGCCATAACCTGTCCAGTCGTTCAGCAGGATCGTGGCCAGCCAGTCCTGGTTAAAAATGTAAAACCCGGCCGAGGTCAGCGTGCCGAGGAGAAGAATACCCAACGGGAAAAGCAGTTCGGCCGTCGCGGCTGAAAAATACGCCGCAAGCCCGATCACAGCGAACAACACCAGATTCGTGCCAAGGAATATCTGCAGTTCACGCGTCAGCCCTTCCACGGTTGACACATGATAACCGGCCAGGAGTCGGCGCATGGTCCCCTTTTCCATGTGGGTCTCGGAAAATTTTCCAGCTCGCAATGCCTCAATCATTTTTGCTACGGCGGCCTTGGCCTCTCCATACCCGCGAATGACCTCGGCTCTTTCCGCGTGCGTCAGTTTGCAGACACAGGCTTCGCCGACCTGTTCACGTAACCGGACAGGAAAATCACCGCCCAGGATTTTGTCCGCCAGCAGTTCAGATTTGTCAGATAACTTGTTTCGCAGGTCGGCAATCCTGCCTTCTCCCTCTGCCGGCTCCAATGTCAGGAGCTTTCTGACCCGTTTTTCGATCCCGGCGATGATGAACTCGTTGCTTGCCGATTCCACATGTTCGGCGCCAAAAGTTACTATTGCCAGTCCGGTCCCGGAGGCGACCACCCCGATAACCGAAAACACCAGCAAAACCTTCCGCAACCACTTCATCCCGCGCCCTTCCGTGCAATTGCAACTTGTTATGGGATAAAACTTTGGATTCCGACACGCCGCATTCAAGCCGCCTTTAGATGCAATTCAATCTATTGATCGACCCGTCACCGCGCGCAGGCGGCGAGCGTGCCGAGGCTCCGCATGCGGGCGACGGCGAGGTTGGCGCGGGAATTTATGAAGGTCGTGGGACTGGCCGCGTCCCAGCGGCGCGGGTTGGGCAGGATGGCGGCCAGCAGGGCGGCCTGGCGGCGGGTCAGGCTGGCCGCGGAACGGCCGAAATAATGCTGTGCGGCGGCCTCGACCCCATAGATGCCGGGGCCCCATTCGATGACGTTGAGGTAGACCTCCATGATCCGGCGCTTGCCCCAGGCCCATTCGATCATGAAGGTGAAGGGCACTTCCATGCCCTTGCGGACGAAGCTGCGGTCGGGCCACAGGAATACGTTTTTCGAAGTCTGCTGGCTGATCGTGCTGCCGCCGCGCATCGCGCCTTCGCCGCGCACCTGGTCGGCCGCGGCCTCGAAGATCGCCGCCCAGTCGAAGCCGTTATGCTCGCAGAACAGGTTGTCCTCCAGCGCGATCACGGCCGCCGGCACATTGCGCGAGATCCTTTCCAGCGGCACCCACTCCTTGCGGATGCCCTCGCCCTCGAACAGGCGGAACAGCATCAACAGGGTGCCCGGCG
>JAOUPW010000628.1 GCA_029879665.1 Rhodospirillales bacterium
AGGTGATCAGGCGATCGGCACCCATTCCGGCTTCGATCAGCTGGCCGAGACCGGAAATCCGGAAACCGTCGGCGATGTTTTCCTCAACGATGCCGCGGCGCAGGCCAGCAGCAACGCAAACCACAAGGTCAATCTTGTGCTCTTTACCTGCCTCACCCCACAGCTTGACCAAATTGCGGTCATCTGCCTGTGGCGAAGACAGTTTGTTGGCGTTGTTCACACCATCGTAATAGAAGAACACGCGGGACACGGTGTGCCCCTTTTCGATTGCGGCCTTGGCGAATTGATAGGCCGAATCTGACGCTTGGTGCGTGAACGGTCCTTCGTTAACAAGCAGGGCAAAATCCATCCCCTTGAGTCTCCTTCTTTCCCTTTAGTGGCTGATTTCAAATTCTAGAAGTGAATCTGAGAAGAGCTGTTCAGGGACGCGCGTCCACCGCGCCAGTCTTCGATGTGGTGTTTGGTGAACGGCAGGCCGGTCATTTCAAAGAAACGGGGCCAACCAATGCGGTCGATCCACTCATTCATCCGTTCCCAAGGCCGCGCATCTTCCTTGTAGGCGGCGAGGATCTTTTTCACCACGGCCGCCACTTCGGGCCAGCGCGGGGCGTTATTGGGAAGGCCCGACAGTACCAGTTTATGGAAGGTCGGTTTGGACCGGGTGGAGGAGTGTTTACCGCCAACCCAGATGGCGAGCTTGGAGTGCTCGGGATCGTTGATCTGCATCGGCGGGCACGGCGGATAGCACGCACCACAGCAGATGCATTTCTTTTCATCAACTTCCAATGAAGGCTTGCCGTTGACCAGCGCAGGTCGAATGGCGGCGACGGGGCAGCGGGCCACGACGGCGGGACGTTCGCATACGTTGGACACCAGGTCATGGTTGATAACCGGCGGCTTGGTGTGCTGGATGTTGATGGCGATGTCGCCTTGGCCACCACAGTTGATCTGGCAGCAAGAGGTGGTGATCTTTACCCGGTTGGGCATCTCTTCGTGGGTGAAGTCGTGATAGAGCTCGTCCATCAACGCCTTGACCACACCCGACGCATCGGTGCCGGGAATGTCACAATGCAGCCACCCTTGCGTATGGGAAATCATCGAGATCGAGTTACCGGTGCCACCAACGGGGTAGCCTTCGGCTTCGAGACGCTTGATCAGGGGCTCAACCTCAGCTTCCGAGGTGACCATGAACTCGACGTTCGAGCGCGTGGTGAAGCGAACGTGACCGCCTGCCATTTCGTCGGCAATGTCGCAGAGGGCGCGGATGGTGTAAACGTCCATCTGGCGCTGGGTGCCCGCCTTGACGGTCCACAATTCGTCGCCGGATTTGGCAACGTGATGCAGCACACCGGGGCGCGGACGGTCATGCCAGTCCCACGCACCGTAATTCTTTTTCATCATCGGATGCATGTAGTTCATGGCATCGGGAACACCAGATTCATCTGGCATCCGGGGAGCTGCTTGCGCCTCACTCATTTGACTGTTCCTCCAGAAAAAAGGGTCTTAATTTTTTAAAACCGGACTTGGACCAGATAAAGCCTTCGCCCTGAAATTTGCATCAAGAAGGGATAGGCGGGGCGCGGGGGAGGATGTTTTCTCCCCCGCGCCCCGAAAAATCCCTGGGAGCGGGTGGCTGAGCCTTTATTCTGCCGCTTGCGTTGCGCCGCTTTGACCCTTGCGGGCAAACCACTTGTCGGCTTCTGCGTCCCAGTCGTCCATGCGGACATAAGAACTGGTGCGCGGATGATTGACCATGTTCGGGTCAACATCGAGGCCGATGGCATCGAGGAAGTTGATCAGACCAATGCGGTCAACCATTTCACCGATGCGTTCATGTTCAAGCGCGTTTTCGGCAAAGAACTCGACGCATTCGCCAGCCATTTCGACCAGTTTTTCGTAATCTTCGTCGCTTTCCAGCTTCATGAAGGGAACGATGACGCTGCCCATCAGGTCGCCGATTTTCAATGTCCGCTTGCCGCCGAGCAGAATGGTGACACCTTTGTCGTCGCCGGTGGAAAGTGCTTTGGTCAACACGTTGATGCAATGCATGCAACGCACGCAGGACTTGTTGTCTACGTCCAGCGTGTCGTCATCATTGATGCTCAGGGC
>JAOUPW010000629.1 GCA_029879665.1 Rhodospirillales bacterium
CGCCCCGGCGACAGAATCATTTTTTCCGTCTGGGATCCTTCAGGCAGCAAAATCGTCCGCCATGAAACGCTGGTGAAGAAAAAAAGGGCACTGGGTCTATATTATGCCGGAAAGAAAAAGAAAGCCCTGTCCTGGCCACAAGGAACTTACCGGGGCGAAGTCCGCCTGATCCGGGAAAGCGGTCCTGTCGGCGCGGAGGACTACACCCTTCGCCGTGAGATACACATTCGCTAGGTTAGCTTTTTGGGCGGCGGGGTTTGAGCCGAGGTGTGGTGCTGAAGAGTCGTCCCGCCGCCTTTCTTCTGGATTCCTCGCCTTCTTTTTCCACGTCTTTATCGACCGTGTTTTCTCCTCCTGTGTCTTCTTTGGCTGTGTCCGGTGTGTTGTTGAGGAAATCCTCAGGGCTGAACAGCGCCGCGCGGTCACCCCGGGTGCGGGCGCGCCGTTCGATCAGATGCAGGGTCCGGCTCACGGTTGGGTGGTGCACCGGAGATTTTAATTTATTGATGAAGTGCCGCCGGGAAATGGCCTTAAGCTTATTTCCGATCTGGGTGGAGTTGAGGCGCGGTTCGCACCAGCGCAGATAGGCCGCCACCGTCCACGGATGGGCCGGCAACACGCGCAATCCCCGGGCCCTGCTCCAGGCGACGAAATGGGCCCAGTCCCGACCGCCACTTAATCCTTTCATGGGCACGGACCCAAATGCCAGTTAGTTACCAAATCCACTCGTAATTCCTTGAATTCATTGAATTTATAATCTAACCCTTGCAAAAATATATCCGGAAAACAAGCAAATCCCGGTCCTTAGGCCAAGCAAGCGCCCATGGCAGCTTGGCTTGGAAAGAACTTATGCAAGGCAAAATAATGTTTATCATACCCCATATAGGGGATGATAAGCCCTTGGCAAATGAAGGATACTTACCGAAACCAAGGTTGGTGACGCTCTGACGACTACTGCTGTCGAAAGACAAGGTAAACCCCATCGGGGGGACGATAAAAGGACGGTTTCTGCCTCTTTTCTCCTGCTGCGCGGACGTGTTAAACTCATATTAGGAAAAAGGCCTCAAAATAAGGCCTTGAAGAAAAGCCCCGGAATCCAATTCAAATTTGGGGCGTGCTCAATAGAAGACTGACAAAACGAGGGAAGACGATGGCCCATGTTGCCGAGCCAAACGGCGAAAAGACGCAAGTTAGCTCTGAGATTGTTGAGGAGCTCTTCAGCCGAACGGTCGATCTCGATTCCCTGTTCAATTCACTGGGCGCCCAACCCGGCACAATCATCGGTTCGATAGAGAATTCCTCTTGCTATATTGATTTCGGCCCCACCGACGGCGTCGAGGACGCTCTCGATGCCCTGAAAAGCCACATCCACACCGACGAATCCTGATCCTTACTTCCATATCTCTGGACACAAAAAAAGCTCCACGCCTTATGAAGCCGGAGCTTTAAGTTTTTTATTGTTCAGGTGGCTGCGCCGCAGTCAGCCTTCAGTCGCGGTCTGTTCGCTGAGCCAGCGAGCCGTGCGCAGCAGCCTGGCGTCGTCACCCCGGGGGCCCACCAGTTGCGCACCGATGGGCATGCCGTCGGATCCGGTCATCAGCGGCAGGCTGATCGCAGGCACGCCGCAGAAAGTCCACGGTGTGGAGAAGATGGGATTCCCGGTGGCGCCCAGGCCCACCGGAGCCTGTCCGGTAGAGGCGGGGGCGATAATCGCGTCGTATTCATCAAAAATTTCGGCCAGCAGAAGGTTCAGCCCCTCCCGCATGGCCGCCGCCCTATTGTAATCCACTGCTAGAACTTTTTGTCCGGCTTCGATCATATCCACCATGACCGGGCTTAATTTATCCTTGCCCCGTTCGTATTCGCGATGGTAATTCCGGGCCTGATCAGCCCCCATGATGGTTTTGAGCCAATCGTAAACCTTCTCGAACGGGTCGTGCAGTGTCAGGGTATCTGCGCTGTCGCCCAGGTGTTCCAGTAGTTCGGGAAAGGCGGCCTTGGAGTCGTCGTCGGCAAATTCATCCCAGGCCGGCGTGGTTACGAAGGCCAGGCGGGGCGGGACCGGCGGCTCTTCATCCGTCGTCTCTACCAGCTTCGGCGTGGCT
>JAOUPW010000630.1 GCA_029879665.1 Rhodospirillales bacterium
GTCCTTCGGGGTCAACGGGGGTGGGCGTCAAGCTAAGATATGCGTGCCGGCGCCGGATTACAAACCCGGTCCCGGGTCCGGGCCGTGAATATGTGGGTCACATCATCCCCGCGCCGGCAACAACGCCTTCACCAGGGGTAAAAGTCCCCGAACGATGATGTCCACGCCTTCCCGGTTGGGGTGGATGCCGTCTTTCTGATTGAGCGTCGGGATGGCGGCGACGCCTTCGAGAAAAAACGGATAAAGCGCGACATCGTGCTTGGCGGCAAGGCGGGGGAAGATGGCATCGAAATCCTCGCCGTAGCGGGCGCCCAGATTGGGCGGCGCCTTCATGCCGGTGAGCAGCACCCGGGCGCCGGATTTTTTGATGCCCGCGATGATTTTATCCAGGTTGGCCGCAGTCAGGCCGGGATCGAGCCCGCGCAGGCCGTCGTTGGCGCCCAGTTCCACAATCACCAGGTCGATGCCCGAGCCTGCCTCGGAATCGGCCAGGGCCCAATCGAGCCGGGCTAGGCCGCCGGCGGTGGTGTCGCCGGAAACCCCGGCGTTGATGACCTTGGCTTCGATGCCGTCTTCGGCCAGCGCCGTTTGCAGGCGGACGGGAAAGGAATCGGCGCGATTAAGCCCGTAACCGGCGGTAAGGCTGTCGCCCAGAACCACTATTTGGGCGACAATCGGCGCTTGACCCTCGGCAACGGCGGGGATCGCCGGCAGAAACACCGCCAGCACCGCCACAAAGTTGACAAATCGCCGTGCGAAGCCATATCGAGGAGTAGACGAATTCGTCGTTTTCATTCAAGGCATTCCCAAGGAATCATATGAACATTTCCGGTGGCGCATCCAGTCCGGCCATCCAACTTGACGGACTGCACCTCAGGCTGACCAGTGCGGCGGGCGAGGTCAATATCCTTCGCGGCATCGACCTTACCGTGGCGGCGGGCGAGACCCTGGGCGTGGTCGGGCCGTCGGGCTCGGGCAAGACCAGCCTGTTGATGGTGATCGCCGGGCTGGAGCCGCCGACGGAAGGGACGTTAAGCGTGGCCGGCCATGATCTGGGCACCATGGACGAAGACGCCCTGGCCCTTTTCCGCCGCGATCATATCGGCATCGTCTTTCAGAATTTTCATCTCGTGCCGACCATGACGGCGCTGGAAAACGTCGCCATTCCGCTGGAATTCGCCGGCCGCGGCGACGCCTTCGAAGCCGCCGCCGAACAACTGAAAGCGGTCGGCCTCGGCCACCGCACCAGCCATTACCCGGGTCAGTTATCGGGCGGTGAGCAGCAACGTGTGGCGCTCGCCCGCGCTTTCGTCACCGAGCCGTCCATCCTGCTGGCCGACGAACCCACCGGAAATCTGGACGCCGCCACCGGTGAGGGCATCATCGATCTTCTCTTCGACCTGCATCAACGGCGGGGCACCACCCTGGTACTGGTCACCCACGAAAGCGGACTGGCGGCGCGGTGCAATCGCATCCTCAGCCTGGGCGACGGCCGCGTCACCCACGATGAAAAGAAATCCCCGTGAACGGCCCCTCCATGAAACTTGCCTTCAATCTTGCCCGCCGGGAACTTCGCGGCGGGCTCAAGGGATTCCGCATCTTCATTACCTGCCTCGCCATCGGCGTCGCCGCCATTGCCGGCATCGGCACGCTCAGCGAGTCCGTGGTCGCGGGGCTGGCCGCCGATTCGCAAGTGCTGCTCGGCGGCGATGTCGACCTGCGCCTTCAGCACCAGCCCTTGAGCGAAACCCAACAACGGTATCTGAAAAATAATTCGGCGGCGCTGGCCCGGATGGTGGAATTCAAGGCCATGGCCGAACCGGTGACACAACAAACCGACCGCCGCCGCACCCTGGTCGAGGTGAAAGCGGTAGACGGACTTTATCCCATGACCGGTGTGCTGACCCTTGATCCGCCGGCGACGGACCTCAAGAACATGCTAGCCTACCGGGACGGCGCCTGGGGCGCCGCGGTGGATGAAACCATTTTCAGAAAACTGAACCTTAAACCCGGCGACCGGGTAAGCGTCGGCGACGCCGTGTTTCAACTGCGCGCCGCCGTCGTCGTTGAGCCCGACCGGGTGGCGACGGTGCTCAGTTTCGGT
>JAOUPW010000631.1 GCA_029879665.1 Rhodospirillales bacterium
CGTCGAAATCAAATACCTGTGCATGGGCGGCATCGATTCTTAAATGCCTGACTTTGATTATGATCTGATCACCATTGGCGCGGGGTCCGGCGGCATCCGGGCCTCGCGCCTGTCGGCATCCCTGGGTGCGAAGGTCGCGGTGGTTGAGGAAAGCCGTGTCGGCGGCACCTGCGTCATGCGCGGCTGCGTGCCGAAGAAGCTGCTCGTTCATGGCGCCCATTTTGCCGAAGACTTCGAAGACGCCGCCGGTTTCGGTTGGAGCCCGGGAAAACCCGGCTTCGACTGGCCGACGCTGATCAAAAATAAAAATACCGAACTGGATCGGCTTGAAGGCATCTACAATCGAATCCTGCGGGAAAACAAGGTGACGCTGCTTGACGGCCGGGGAAAGCTGGTAGACGCCCACACGGTTGAGGTTGCCGGAAAAAAATACACCGCCGATAAAATCCTCATCGCCACGGGAGGCTGGCCGTCGATGCCCGACATCCCCGGCATCGAACACGTGATTTCGTCCAACGAAGCCCTCGATTTGGCCGAACTGCCCCGGCGTATGGTGATCGTCGGCGGCGGTTATATCGCGGTTGAATTCGCCGGCATCTTCAATGCCCTTGGCGTCCAGGTGACGGAAATCATCCGCGCCGGCAACATCCTGCGCGGCTTCGATGAAGACGTGCGCGAGTTCCTGGCGGAAGAAATGGAAAAAAAGGGCGTCACTATCTTGCGCGATTGCGTGGTCCGTTCCATCGAAAAGGAAGCGGACGGTTCTTTCTCTTTGCGCCTTGCCAACGGAGAAAATCTTGCAACCGATCTCATCATGTACGCCACCGGTCGCGCGCCCAACACCCGGGGCATCGGCCTGGAAGAAGTGGGCGTCAGGATGAACGGGAAGGGCGCCATCGAAGTAAACGAGAAATTCGAAACCTCGGTACCGGGAATTTACGCCCTGGGCGACATTACCGACCGGTTGCAGTTGACCCCGGTGGCCCTGGCCGAAGGCCGGGTGCTGGCGGACAACCTGTTCGGCGGCAAGACGCTGAGCATGGATTACGCCGACGTTCCCACCGCCGTCTTCTCCTCGCCGCCCATCGGCACGGTCGGGCTGAGCGAAGCCCAGGCACGGGAGCAATACGGGGAAGTGGATATCTACGTTTCGCGCTTCAGGCCTCTTAAGCACACCCTGTCGGGCCGCGACGAACTCACGTTTATGAAGTTGATCGTCGATGCCGCCACTGACCGTGTGCTCGGCTGCCATATGGTCGGTGCCGATTCGGCGGAAATTGTCCAGGGGCTGGCCATCGCGCTTAAGTGCCGGGCGACCAAGGCGCAGTTCGACGCCACCATCGGGATCCATCCGACGGCGGCGGAAGAATTTGTCACCTTGCGGGAAAAACGACCCGAGCACCAAAACTAGGCAAGCCTATAATTTCCCTGTTTATTATCGCCGGGGACGCCAATAGCGGCGTTTTCCGATCTGTGCTAGTATTTCGCCGCTAAATTACTTTAATCTAATGTGAAATCGCACTTGGCGTACTGTGAGTCCTAAGCAAGCGGAACGGCGGGGGATAGTTATTGGCGGACAGTTCGGACCTTGAACGCAAGCTGGCGGCGGTGTTGTACGCCGATGTGGCGGGCTATAGCCGTCTGACCGGGGCCGACGAAGAAGGCACCCACCGCGCGCTCCGCGCTTCCCTCGATGTCATCGCCGGTGAAGTCGTAAGCCATCGCGGCCGGGTAATTCATTATGCCGGCGACGCGGTGCTGGCGGAATTCGCCAGCGTGCTGGATGCGCTTAAATGCGCGATTGCCGTGCAGACTGAGTTCGGCGCCCGCAACGCCCCCCTGCCCGAAGACCAACGCCTTCAGTTCCGCATCGGCATTAATCTCGGTGACGTCATCGTTGACCGCGACGAGCTTTATGGCGACGGCGTCAATGTCGCGGCGCGGCTCGAGACCCTAGCCGATCCCGGCGGTATCTGCGTTTCGCGGCCCGTTTATGATCAGGTCCACAACAAATCGGATGCGGACTTCGAATTCATGGGCGAACAGATGGTGAAGAATATCGCCGAGCCCGTTCACGCCTATCGGGTGAACTTCGGACAGGT
>JAOUPW010000632.1 GCA_029879665.1 Rhodospirillales bacterium
CGAACCGAAGCCTTTGCACGGCGTCATAAAGTTCAATATCGACGCCCAGGTCATAGGAATTGAGTTTGAGGGTGTAGCCCTCAACCAGGCCGCCGTCTTCCTGGACGTCCATAACCAGGGTTGCGACGGCGCCATCGGTCTTCAGTTTCCAGTGGCGATAGGTATCTGGATGGGTGATGAAATCAATCATTTATATATATGGCCTGTCTCTGAGGGGTAGTTTACGAACCGTGAGGATGATAATCGCTTGCGAACACTTGTAAAGCCTAAATAAGTACCTAAATACCTATTTACAAATTAATTCGAGCATATCATGGTATAATGACGAAACCGATGGATACGCTTGAAAATGCAGGGAAATAACGAATCGACTGAAGATGGTTTGGTCATTCGGGTGGCAGCGAAGACGGATATTGCCGCCGTCAGCCGGTTGGACACCCGGGTTACCGGTATGACCAAACCCGAATATTGGGCCGACATGTTCGAGCGATACGGCAAGCGCACCGACCGGCATTTTCTTATCGCCGAGGACATATCCCAGGCTGGAACCAGAAACGGAGACGGCCTTTTGGTCGGTTTCATCATCGGCGAGGTACGGGCCTGGGAATTCGGTTCGCCGCCAAGCGGCTGGATCTTCGCCATCGGCGTCGACCCGGATGCGCGCCTGCATAAGACCGGTAGCCGGCTGTTTAAGGCCATGTGCCAACGTCTCACCGAAAACGGCGTCGATACGGTGCGCACCATGCTCGCCCGGGAAGATGAGTTGGTGATGGCCTTCTTCCGGTCGCAGGGCATGATGGCGGGACCGTTCGTCGAGCTGGAGATGCCGCTCGATGGCATTGAGAAAGAAGTTAAGTAGGGGGATGCGGTGAGACTGCAAAAAGCAACCCGGTGCGCGTTGTTCGCGGTGCTTGAGCTGGCGCAGGATCCGACGCGCCAGGTATCTGCAGCCGACATCGCCGAAAAATACGGGTTGTCGTCCAATCATCTGGCTAAAATTTTGCGCGATCTGGCCCGCGCCGGGCTGCTTGAATCCATGCGGGGCGCCGGCGGCGGATACACCTTTTCCGCCAACCCCAAGCGGGTCACGTTATATGAAGTGGTCCGTCTGTTCGAAGACGTGGGTAAGGATTCAACCCGCCGTGCCGAAGCCGGCGATGAGTCCGATATCGGCCGCGCCCTCGGTCAGGTGCTCAACGAGATCGATGAAATCGCCGTTTCGACCTTGAAATCGATTACGCTCACCACCCTGCTCAAGCTCATGCACCGAAACCTCGGCGCAAAACCCTAAACCCGTTCCAACACCATCGCGATGCCCTGGCCGACGCCGATGCACATGGTGCAAAGCGCGTATTGGCTTTGGCGGCGATGCAATTCGTAGATCGCGGTGGTGATCAGCCGGGCGCCGCTCATGCCCAGGGGGTGACCAAGGGCGATGGCGCCGCCGTTGGGGTTGACGTATTCCGCGTCATCTTCGATCCCCAGTTGGCGCAGGCAGGCCAGCGCCTGGGCGGCGAAGGCCTCATTCAGTTCGATCACGCCAAAATCTTCAATGGAAAGTCCGGTCAATTCCATCACCTTGCGCGTTGCCGGAACCGGACCTATGCCCATGATGCGGGGCGGAACCCCCGCCGAAGCCATTCCGACAATCCGCGCCTTCGGGCTGAGCCCATTCGCCTTGGCGGCGGCTTCGGAAGCGACGAGCACCGCCGCCGCGCCGTCGTTGACGCCGGACGCATTGCCCGCCGTCACTGTGCCGCCGTCGCGGAAGGGGGTCGGCAGCTTGGATAATTTTTCCAGCGCCGTATCCGGCCGCGGGTGTTCGTCCACCGCGAAGATAACGGGCTCGCCGCGGCGTTGAGGAATGCTCACCGGGATGATTTCGTCCGCGAACACGCCGGCCTTGATGGCGGCTCCGGCACGCTGTTGGGAACGGTGCGCAAAGGCGTCCTGGTCGGCACGGCTGATGCCGTATTCCTCGGCGACGTTTTCCGCCGTATCCGGCATGGAATCGGTGCCGAAGTTCTTGTCCATCAGCTTGTTGACGAAACGCCAGCCGATGGTGGTGTCGTAGATTTCCGTAGCGCGGGAAAAGGCGCT
>JAOUPW010000053.1 GCA_029879665.1 Rhodospirillales bacterium
GGAATACCCATTCTTAAAATTCAGGATATTCTGATTCCGGATGCGATCTACCCGGTTCCCTTGTCGCCATTCCAAGTCGCCGGGTCCATCAATCAGCGCGGCCGGGTGGTAACGCTTATCGATGCCTGGAAACGCCTGGGCATACGAGCGCCGAAATCCAAACAAAATAACAAGAAGGTCTGCGTGATTTTTATGCACGAATCCGAAATTTACGGGATTCTTGTCGATAAGGTGGGCGACGTCATGGAACTGGATAAAAGCCTGTTCGAGAACACGCCCCATACCCTGAAACCCGAATGGAAAGAGGTCTGCGTCGGCGTCTATCGGACCGAACAAGCGCTCCTGCTTGAATTGGATATGGAAAAGTTCGTAAAACTGGAACCCGGCGGCGACGAAATCAGAAACTGAGGCAAAAATTAAAAGGGCTCGGCCTGGCCGTTCAAATCGTGCTTGGCTGACCGGGGGCCGCCGGTTCAGGGCCGATTTTTGGCCGATTCCATTATAACCGTTTCCAAAAGTTCCAGCGAGGCGCTTGCAAAACGCCACATGTTGGCTTCGCGGACGACGTCGCCGGTCTCAAGGGTGACCGCCCGTTCCGCCGGCCCGGCGACGGCGATGCATACGTGTCCCGCCGCATCGCCGTAGCTGTTGCCGGTCGGTCCGGCGGCGCCGGTTTCGCACAGCCCCCACGTGGCGTTCAGTTTTTCACGCACGGCGCGGGCCAAAACCAGGGCATATTCCTCGTTGGCGGCACGCATTGTGACCACGTCATCGGGCAGGCCGAGCAGGGCGCGGCGGGATTCGCGAGTGTAGATGACGCCTCCGCCGGCGTAATAGGCCGATGCGCCGGGCACCGCCAACAGGGCGGCGGAAACCAGGCCGCCGGCGGAAGACTCGGCGACGGCAACGGACTCGCCCCGCGACTTGAGAAATTCCCCCAGCGCCGCCGCCATTGAAGTCAGTTTATCCATCTTCAGGCACCATCTTTTACCCGTTGGTCGTAACTGGCTTCGGCTTTTGCCGAAGCCTCGCCGCCGACCGCATTGTAATCCTGGTTGAGATCGCCGTCGCCGGCTGGGCTTTTCACTGTGAAGAACACGGCCGGGCCTTCGATGGCGCGGCTGCGGTGGTTGACGTTGCGCGGAATGTGGATCAGGTCGCCGGCCTCGACGATCTTTTCCTCGTCGCCCAGCACGTAATGCAACTTGCCCTCCAGGATCAGCGTCCACTGTTCTTCGTTGGGATGCATGTGCAGCCCGGAGCCTTCCCCTTCCGGCTTGGTGACGACGCCGGCTTTCATGAATTCCCCGACAACTTCTTGCAGGATCATGTTGGGGTTTTCTTTCGGGTTGCGCTTTTTCATTTCGTTGACGACGTAAAACGGCATGGCTTGGTTCCTTTTTGTTTTGGATATCAGGCGAGCGGCGAAGAAAAGTGCCGGGTCATATTAATAACAAGTTATTTTTTTAAAAAGTCCGGCGGAGGAGTCATTCCCCCAGGCTTCAATTCATCCATCAGATCGTCCAGCCCCCGGCGGGTGCGGTCGAAGATGTCGTTGATTTCATCTTCCGTCACGATCAGAGGCGGGCACACGCCGATGGCGTCGCCGGGCAGGGGGCGCAGGATCAGGCCGTGGGCGAAAATGGCGTCATAGGCCTTCTGCGCGGCTTTCGTTTCCGGCGGGAACTGCTCCTTGGTCGCTTTGTTCTTGACGATTTCCAGCCCACCGATGAGGCCGACGCCTCGGGCGTCGCCGATCAACGGATGCTCGCCCAGGGCCTTGAGGCGGTCCTGAAACAATCCCATAACGCTCCGCACGTGACCCAGAATGTCTTCGTCTTCGTAGATCTTGAGGGTTTCCAGGGCGACCGCGGCAGCCACCGGATGGCCGCCGTAGGTATTGCCGGTACCGAAGATGCCCAACTTGTTACTGTGTTCGACAAAGGTCTGATAGATCTCGTCCGAGATCATGATGCCGCCGATAGGGATGTAGGCCGAGGACAGTTGCTTGGCGAAGGTCATCATGTCGGGAACCATGCCGAAGGATTCGGACCCCCACATGTTGCCGGTACGGCCAAAGCCGCAGATCACTTCGTCGGCAACCAGCAGGACATCGTGTTTTTGCAAAATCGCCTGAATTTTCCCGAAATAGGTTGCCGGCGGCACCAGAACTCCGCCGGCGCCCATCACCGGTTCGGCGAAGAAGGCTGCGACCGTTTCCGGTCCTTCGGCGATGATCTGCCGGTCGAGTTCGTCGGCGAGGCGGGTGGCGAAGTCCTCTTCCGATTCGCCTTCTTTGCCGTAACGGTAATGGTATGGCGTGCCGCAGTGCAGGAAGCGGTCCAGGGGCAGGTCCCATCCTTCCTGGGCGTAGGCGAGCGCGGTCAGGCTGCCGGAGGCCACGGTGACGCCGTGATAGGCGCGGGTTCGCGAAATGATTTTTTTCTTTTTCGGCCGGCCTCTGGCGTTGTTGTAATACCAGCAGAACTTGATGGCGCTATCCACGGCTTCCGAGCCTGAATTGACGAAAAAGGCCTTGGCCATGCCCTTGGGTGCGATGGAGATCAGCTTTTCGGCCAGTTCAATGGTCGGCTCCATGGAGCGGTGGGCGAAGAAGTGGGAAAAGGGCAGGGTTTCCATCTGCCGCTTTGCCGCTTCGACCAGCCTTTTCTGGCTGTATCCGAGGCCGGTGCACCAAAGCCCGGCGAGCCCTTCGATGTATTTATTGCCCTCTTCGTCATAGATATGGATGCCTTCGGCGCGGGACATGATCAGCGGGCCGCGTTCTTCGTGGGCGGCCAGATTGGTGTAGGGGTGAAGGGTATAAGCGACGTCCCGTGCGGCAAGGGAGTTGGGGGCAAGAGTCATAATGGCGGTTCCTTTGGGCGAGGCTTCCTTTGGTGGAGAGGTTTGCAGGCGTGGTGATTGATTTTAGAACGGTTCCGGCAAGTTGTCGAAGAATCAGAATAAGGCCCGCACCAATCCGCTCACCGACATCCCGACCAGCAGGATGAGGGCGAACTTGCGGAAAGATTCCGGGGATGTTTTCAGAAAATGCAGATTTCCCAGCGCGTTTCCGGCCAAGAGCGCGGGCAGGAAAATGGCGAACCTGACCCATAGGTCCGTCGTCAGCAGGCCATGATACCCGGCGACCCCGGCGGCGGCGGTGTTGGCGACGATGAAATAGGCGATGACCGTGGCCCGGGATACATCCGCCACCGTTCCCCGGGCAAGGAAGAACAGAACCACGGGCATTCCCCCTAAGGACGCGGCCCCGTTGCCAACGCCGGAGATCAGCCCGGTGGTGAAGGTGGCGCCCTTGCCGGGAGAGAATTTGAAAGCGAAGCCCTTCCACAAGGGAACGCAGATGATTAGTACCAGAACCGAGATCAGGGCGCGCATAGGGGCCACGGGCAGGGTTGCCAGCATGGCGACCCCGAAAGGCATGGCGATCAGGGAGCCCGCGGTCAGCCAGCCGATGGCCGGCCAATCGACGGACCGATGCAGCCGGGGCAGCAGTTGCAGGCTGGCGGCGATCTCCAGCATCAACACCGCCGGCACCACGCCCGCCGGCGGCAGGATCAGGGACAGGCTGATGACGGCCAACGCGGAAAAGCCGAAGCCGCTGTAACCCCGGATCAGGGCGGCGCCGAAAACGCAGATCAGGGCGAAGACCAGTACCGGGGCGCTCATCCCGGCGATCAAAGGTGAGGCGAGGTCCATCAAGTGAGGCAGTAAAAATATATAATTGTTAGCCGCCCTTCTGATTGCCCCTCCACTCCGCCCCTGAGAGGGGGGGAGTGGGCGGGGACTGCGCTACGCCGGCTGTTGCGGTTTCATGTCGGCGGGATCAATGCCCGCAACCTCGACCGGTGCGGTCATCGCGTCGCGGCGGAAGGGTTCGCCGAGTTCCTGGTTGAGGACGACTTCAATAAAGGTCGTCACGCCTTTTTTCTGGGCTTCGCAGGATTCCTTCAGCGCGGCGGTGAGTTCCGCCTGAGTGGTAACGCTTACCCCTTTCAGGCCGCAACCCTCGGCAACCTTGGCGTAGCTCAAATTCGGGTTGAGCTCGGTGCCGACGAAATTGTTGTCGTACCAGAGGATGGAGTTGCGCTTTTCCGCGCCCCATTGGTAATTGCGGAAGATGACCATGGTAATGGCCGGCCAGTCCTCGCGGCCGATGGAGGACATCTCGTTCATGGAAATGCCGAAGGCGCCATCGCCGGCGAAGCCGACCACAGGCGTATCCGGGTTGCCGATTTTGGCGCCGATGATCGAGGGAAATCCATATCCGCAGGGACCGAACAGCCCCGGGGCCAGATATTTCCGGCCTTCCTCGAAGGTCGGGTAGGCGTTGCCGATGGCGCAGTTGTTGCCGATGTCGCTGGAAATGATGGCGTCCTTGGGCAGGCCGGCTTGAATGGCGCGCCACGCCTTGCGCGGCGACATCAGGTCCGAGTCACGCTCCCGTGCATCTTTATTCCAGGTGGTCCCGGGGTCGTCATCTTCGTGGTCCAGGCTGCTCAGCGTTTGCAGCCATGCCGATTTGGTCTGATGGATGAGCGCCTTGCGCTCTTCGCGGTTGGTATCCCCCGCCTTCGGTGACAGTTCCGCCAGAATCTGTCGGGCGACCATTTTGGCGTCGCCGCAAATCCCCACCGTGACTTTCTTGGTCAATCCAATCCGGTCGGCATTCATGTCGACCTGAATAATCGCCGCGTCCTTCGGCCAATAATCGATACCGTAGCCGGGCAGGGTCGAAAACGGATTGAGCCGGGTGCCCAGGGCCAAAACCACATCGGCCTTGGCAATCAATTCCATGGCCGCTTTGGACCCGTTGTAGCCCAACGGCCCGGCGGCCAGCGGATGGTTGCCCGGGAAGCTGTCGTTGTGCTGGTAACCGTTGCACACGGGCGCATCCAGGCGCTCGGCCAAGGCTACGCAATCGGCAATGGCGCCGCCGATAACCACGCCGGCGCCGGACAGGATCACCGGGAACTTGGCGCCGGAGAGAAGTTTGGCGGCTTCGGCAATGGCTGCCGCGCCGCCTGCGGGACGTTCAATGCGAACGATCTGCGGAAGTTCGATATCGATCACCTGAGTCCACAAATCACGGGGCACATTAATTTGCGCCGGCGCCGACCCGCGAATCGCTTTTTCGATCACGCGGTTCAAGACTTCGGCCATCCGGGACGGCGCGCGCACTTCTTCCTGGTAGCAGACCATGTCCCGGAACAGGGCCATTTGTTCCACTTCCTGAAAGCCACCTTGCCCGATGGTCTTGTTGGCCGCCTGAGGCGTAACCAGAAGCATGGGCGTGTGGTTCCAGTAGGCGGTCTTGATCGGCGTAACAAAGCCGGTAATTCCCGGCCCGTTCTGGGCGATGGCCATGGCGATTTTGCCCGTGGTCCGCGTATAGCCGTCACAAATCAATCCGCCATTGGTCTCATGTGCGACATCCCAGAATTTAATGCCGGCTTTCGGGAAAAGATCGGAAATCGGCATGAAGGCCGAGCCGATAATTCCAAAAGCGTGCTCGATGCCATGCATTTGCAGGACCTTCACAAAGGCCTCTTCGGTGGTCATTCGGGTCATTTTTGAATCCTACTGTGGAGAAAAAGAGATCAATGAAACTTTATGTTCAAGGCGTCTTCGGGCGGCAGGTAATCATAACCGAGATTCTCGGCCACGGCCTGATAGGTGACTTGTCCCAAGTGGACGTTCATGCCGTTCCGCAAATGGGGATCGTCGTTCATGGCGTGTCGGTAGCCCTTGTCGGCCAAGGCCAGGGTAAAGGGCAGGGTGGCATTGTTTAGCGCAAACGTGGAGGTGTGCGCAACCCCGCCCGGCATATTGGCGACGCAGTAATGGACAACGTCATCAACAACATAGGTGGGCTCGGCGTGGGTGGTGGGGCGGCTGGTCTCAAAACAGCCGCCCTGGTCGATGGCGACGTCGACGATCGCGGAACCGGGACGCATTCTTGCTACCATGTCGCGGGAAACCAGTTTCGGCGCCGCCGCGCCGGGGACCAGCACCGCGCCGATGACCAGGTCGGCGTCGAGCACATATTGCTCGATGGCGTCCATGGTCGAATAGATGGTGTTGAGGTGCGATCCGAATTGCATGTCCAGTTCCTGCAATCGGGGCAGAGATTTGTCGAGCACGGTAACATGGGCTCCCATGCCTATGGCCATGAGCACGGCGTTGGAGCCGACCACGCCGCCGCCGATGATCACCACCTTGCCGGGAGGCACGCCGGGCACGCCGCCCAGCAGGATGCCGGCGCCGCCGTGAGCTTTTTCCAGGCAAAAGGCGCCGGCCTGGATCGACATGCGGCCGGCGACTTCGCTCATGGGCGTCAGCAGCGGAAGGTGGCCGGCCCTGTCGGTAACCGTTTCGTAGGCAATGGCAACACAGCCGGATTCGATCAGCATCCGGGTCTGCTTGGGGTCGGGCGCGAGATGAAGGTAGGTGAACAGGATCTGCCCTTGGCGCAGCATTTTGCATTCATCGGCCTGAGGCTCCTTGACCTTGACGATCATCTCGGCCTTGGCGAAAACGTCGGCCGCCGTGCCGGCGATGTCGGCGCCCGCAGCCCGGTAGGCGGCATCGTCGATGCCGATTCCGATTCCGGCGCCGGTTTCCACCAGCACCTGATGGCCGTGATGGATGACTTCACGCACGCTGGCCGGTGTCATGCCGACGCGGAATTCGTTGTTTTTGATTTCTTTCGGAACGCCAAGCAACATGGAATCTGTCCCACTTTCAGGGTCCGGCCCAATGGCATGAAGCATGAAATAAAGTCAAGAAAATCAGTCCTCCATCCTAACCCAGGATGGCCGGGGAGGCCAAGTTCATACCTTTCCCGCCCGCCGGACCCTGGGTTTTCAGGGCGCACGCGGAAATGTACCCGCCCTTGCCGCTGCCCGTGTCCACGAACACGGCGGTTCCGCCCTGGGTGCCGGTTTTTGATACGGGCTCGCTCAGGCTTTGCGCGTCATGCCCGACGTAAACGGCCATACCTGCGGGAATGGAATTGATCCAGTTGTGAGTCCGGTTGGGGAAGCCGTCTTTTCGGGTGCCGTCGGTTTCGCCGAAGAGCGCGAGGGAACGCAATCTGTTTCCGTCGTTCCCCGCGCCGTCCGGCGATGCGTACTCGCGCATGGCGGGATGAAACGCGCCATGAACGAAAAAATGATCTCCGAAATCCAACCAATAAGGCGCCCGTTCATATGCAGCGATAAAGCGGGCGGCGAGCGCGTCCCTGTCCGCTTGTTTGTCCAGCGATTCCAAGGTGCGATTCAAGCCGTTGGAAATGTTGACCGGGCGTCCGAGCAGATAGCGGTAAAGCTTGTCGTCGTGATTGCTTCGCAGGAACGCGCCCTTGCCGGCATCCACGATGTCGAACATGGTTCTCAGGACGCCGGCCGAGTCGGATCCCCGATCCACCAGATCGCCGAGTTGGACGATATAATGGGACTGGTTTGCGTGGCGATCGAGAATTTCCGTAAAGCCGTCCAAGTCTCCGTGAATATCGCCAATGCACAGAACCGAAGTTTGCATATCCAGGATAATCTTTCTTTATAGAAATGTGCTTTTGTGCGTCTACAACACGTATCACGAGAATCCTGCAATCGTCACCTCCGAATCGTGCGTTTCCCGCTCTCCGGTTCAGTTGCGCTCACGCCCGCAAGCGGCGGGTAAGGGTCAGGGAAACGAGCACCGCCGCCGCCACATAGGCGAAGCCAAGCAAGGAAATGGTGTTCATGGAGGTGCCGCTGTCGATCAGCCAACCCACGGAAACCGGGGAAAGGGCGGTGGCGAAGACCATCAGCGCCGAGGTCAGGGCCTTGATCGCGCCCAGGTTGGCGACGCCGTAAATCTCCGCCCACAGGGCGCCGCCGATGGTGACGCTGGCGCCGGTGGTGACGCCGCCGCCGATCATGTAGACGAGGGCAACGGCGGGATGATCGAACAGGCCAAGAACCGCCAAAGCCGCGCCCAGAGGCAGCAGGAAGGTGGGCAGCAGGCGGGTGGCGCCGATGCGGTCGATCAACGGTCCGGTCAACAAAGAGGTGATGATCTTGGCGACCGCGAAGCCGACGAAGCAGGCCGCCAGCCATTCCAGGTTCCAGTTCTTGAAGTTTGCCAGGTGGACCTGATGGAAAAAAAGACCGGTCAGGATAAAGGGCGCCGCCATGAGGATGAAGGCAAGCAGGTAGAAGCGGGGGTCGTGCAGTACATCGCTCCGGGTCCAGGTCCGCTCTGCGGGCGCGGAGCCGTCCCCGGTTTCCGTGCGCAGGGATTCCAGATGCGCCCGGTGGCGTTCGCCGTGCCCCCTGAGCAGCCACAAAAGAAGGGGAATGAAGACGCCGGCCATGACAAGTCCGATCAGCATCCAGGTTTCCCGCCAGCCGAAAACCGCGATCAGGGAGACGGCGATCAGCGGCAGGATCGCCTCGCCTGCGGCAAACCCCAGG
>JAOUPW010000633.1 GCA_029879665.1 Rhodospirillales bacterium
CCATTGGCATTACCGGATTCCCGTCCGTGCTGGTCCGCGATAAGGAGGACTACGCCGCCCTGACGCTGGGCTATCAGCCGCTGGAAGCGATTGAGGCGCCGCTGGCGAACTGGTTGGGATCCTGACGGTGGTGGGGCCTCGTATTTAATGCGTGTTTATCTCGGGTATCGAAATTGAATAGAGAATTATAATTATTTGACAACATCGGGCCCCAATGGGAAAAATCCCGGCACAAAAAATACCCTGCGGACAACACGAAAATGCAGGGGGAATCAATATCAAATAAAGGAAGCGCATTATGGCAAAAAACAGCTCGGGCGATGGGCCTCATTTCGTTATTGTCGGCGGCGGAATCGGCGGGCTGGCAGTAGCATTGTCATTATCCAATGCCGGCTTCCGCTCCACGGTTCTCGAACGGGCGGACGAGTTCACGGAAATCGGTGCCGGCATCCAGCTCGGCCCCAACAGCGTCCGCGCCCTTATCCATCTCGGCGCCTGGGAAGCCTGCAAAAAAACCGTCGTTTTTCCCGACCGGTTGTTGATGCGCGATGCCCTGACCAAGGAAGAAATAACGCAAGTGCCGTTGGGCGAAAAATTCACGGAACGGTTCGGTTTGCCCTATGCGGTGGTTCACCGGGCCGACCTGCTTAACTCGCTTCTCGGCGAATGCCAGAAGTCGGACTTGATCACCTTGAAGACCGGACAAAGCGTAACCGTGGTCGAGCAGGGCGCCGACAGCGCCACCGTCAGGACCGAGGACGGCGGAACCTATGCCGGCGACGGCGTCATCGGCTGCGACGGCTTGTGGTCGACGGTGCGTCCGTTGATCGTCGATGACGGCAAGCCCCTGGTTTCCGGCCACATCGCCTACCGCGCGGTGCTGCCGCCGGAAGAAGTGCCCGAACACCTTCGCCAGCAATCTGTGATCCTGTGGGGCGGCCCCCATTGTCATCTGGTGCATTATCCCTTGCGCCGGGGAGAAGTCTGGAATCTGGTGGCGGTATTCCATAGCGACCGCTACGAGGAAGGCTGGGATGCATTCGGCGAAAAAGATGAACTGGACAAAAGGTTCGCCGGCACCTGCGATGACGTTCAGACCATGCTCGGCAAAATCGATGAATGGAAACTGTGGGTTCTTTGCGACCGGGAACCGGTCAAGGAATGGAGCAAGGGGCGGATCACGCTCCTGGGCGACGCGGCTCATCCCATGCTTCAATACCTGGCCCAGGGCGCCGGCATGTCCATGGAAGACGCGGTGTGTCTGGCCGGCTGCCTCAAGGAAACCGGCGGCGAAGTGGTTCCGGCCTTTGCAAAGTACCCGACGATGCGTTATCTGCGAACCGGCCGGGTGCAGACCATGGCCCGGATATATGGTGAGTTTTACCACGCGGCCGGCGTCAAGAGTGAACTACGCAAGATGGTCCTCAGCAATCGTTCGGCGGAAGCCACCTACAACGGCATGGCCTGGCTCTACGATCCCATCCCGGAAGTGCCTGCGATAGACTAACGTTATTTTTTCTCCTGACAGGATATTTACGCCTAGGAAATCCATACATGACCCTTTCCAATTCACTTGTCGCCGAACTCGATAAACTCGCCACCGCCTGCCGCATTCTGGCCATGGAAGGGCACAATGATATCAGCCTCGGCCATCTGTCGCTGCGCGATCCCGATGGCCGCGGCCTGTGGTTGAAACGCTTTTATCTCGGTCTTGATGAGATCATGAGCGCCGATGATTTCATCCTTATCGATTTTGACGGAAAGCAACTGGACGGTGCGGGCGAACGCCACGCCGAATGGCCAATTCATGCCGAGATCATCCGCGCCCGGTCCGACGTCAACATCGTCGCCCACGGCCATCCCTTTTACGCCAGCCTGCTGGCGGCGACCGGCCAGCCGCTGCTGCCTGTGGGGCAGGAAGGAATCCACGTCGCCGGCAACACGCCCTATTACAAGGATACCTCCGACCTGATCAATACGCCCCAACTGGGCCGCGATCTGGCCGCGACCCTGGGCGATGCTCAGATGGTGTTTATGAAAAACCACGGCATCACGTACTGCGGCAAGACCATTGCCGAGACCACCATCCTGGGCATC
>JAOUPW010000054.1 GCA_029879665.1 Rhodospirillales bacterium
AGGGAGGGAGACGTGCTGCCTTCCTCGACCACCAGGGCCTTGGTCTGGAGATCTTCCAGATAGAACTTGTATTCGTCTTCCCGGTAGGAGGGGTTGAGCGGCGCCGTGGTCGCGCAGGTGGCGATGGTGATGAAGGCGGTCGCCATTTCCGGGCCATTGGGCAGCACGATGCTGATTCGGTCGCCCCGTCCGATGCCAACTTCGTTAAGGGACTTGACGGTTCGCTCGGCGAGGTCGCGCAACCCGGCGTGGCTCAGGTCGGGCCGGTCAGGTGCGGAGATGGCGACATTCTTGCCACCGGCGGCGGCATCCAGTAATTCGATGATGGTTTTGGCTTCGGACATGGGTATTTCCTTGGGATGTTCGAGATTCAACGGATCGAGTTATGGCCGGATCATGGCGACGGCGCAAGTCACTGCCACCGCCATTTCAGGCTGAATCCCTGAAGGTATGCGCGAATTTGCGTAAATCCCGAGAAAAAATTGCTCCGTCGGAGGGGTTCAATCTGGTCGAATAAGGCTCAAGCCAATGCTATCGTCGGACGGACATGTCCAGATTCTTATTTTCCCTCCGTCTTTCTGCCGGAACCGTCCTCGCCCTTGCGGCGGTGTTGACGCCAAGCCTGGCCGTGCTCGCGCCCCGGGGTCTGGCTCCTTTGTTTGTGATTGCCGCCATTGTCGTGCTGGTTCTGCATGCGGTGCGGAAACGGTCGTTTCCTGCACTGGAGCCGAAATCGCCCCTGCTGCTGGCCGGAGTGGTGATCTGGGGCGCGATCAGCGTGCTCTGGTCCATTGTTCCCGAGGCAAGCCTGCGCATGTCGGTGTCCCTGTTCGGAATCTTTCTCGCCGGACTGGTCCTGCTTGCGGCGGTGCGGAGTTTTTCCGGCGCCGACAGGAATTATTTTAACATCAGCCTGTTGGCCGGGGCTCTGATAGGGCTTGGGGTCCTGGGGTTCGAAGTTTTTTCCGATGCCGCCCTGTTGCGGCTTCTCAAATGGGGTCCGGGCCTGACGGCGGAACAAATCCGTGTTGATCTGGGCATCAATTATTTCACGTATCTGAAAAACGGAATTTCGGTCATCGCGCTTCTTATCTGGCCGGTGGCTTTGCTGCTTTGGCGCCGGGACCGAAGGCTTGCCGCCGCCGTAATTTTTATTGCCGCCGCCGCCGCTTATTTCGGCGAAAGCAAGGCATCCGTGGCGGCGTTGGCTACGGGCGCGATTTTTGCCGGGATCGGCGCGATCCTGCCGAAGAAGGGCGGCGTGCTTCTCGGTTTTTTGATTGCCGCCGGTGTTTTGCTGGCGCCGGTTCCGTTCTATCTTGCGGGGGATCCGCAAGACTCCGTCGAACTCCGGGAAAAAGCCCCTGCCGCCGCTTACAACCGGCTCAAAATCTGGCACTTCACGGCACAAAAAATCGCGCAACGTCCGATTCTGGGATGGGGGCTCGATTCTTCCCGCGTCATTCCCGGCGGTCAGGAAGAAATAAAGGTCTATTACGATTCGCGGGATTCCGCCGGCAACCGTCAATTCGAATTTCAGGAACGCATGCCGCTGCACCCCCACAATGCTTTTCTGCAGGTATGGTTGGAACTGGGTCTGATCGGCGCGATCCTGTGCGGTCTTATTCCGGTTTCCATATCCCTCGCCATTTGCAGAATCTTGCCCGACGGTCCCAACCGCGCCGCCGCCTTCGGCGCCTTGGGCACGGCCTTAACCCTCGCCGGTCTCAGCTATGGACTCTGGCAAAGCTGGTGGCTGGCGGCATTATGGCTGGCGGCGCTCTTTATGATTGCGTCACAAGGCCTACGGAAAAATGGAGAACCTGGTTGATGATGCGGCTGATGGAAGTGGCGCGCCGGGCCTGGGGCAAACCGCCGCAAGCGATATTCCGCTGGGCGTTGCGCCACCTCCGGGGCGAGGTGGACCAATTCCTGGCGCCGGGCAGAGCCGCGCGCCTGACGCCGGGAAAGCTTCTTCGCGTCCTTGGCGCCGATGACATTGATAAGCTTTGGAACGACCTTGCCGGCGGACCATATCCGGCCATGACCGTGCCCTTGGACCCGAAGGTCTGTGACAACGCCTGCCCCGGCGAAACGGCGCGCATCCTGGCGGCGGCGGAAGCCGTGCTGGCCCGCCGCGTCGATCTGTTGGGCTCCGGCCCGGTGGACCTGGGATCGCCCATCGACTGGCACACGGATTTCAAAAGCGGCCAGTCCTGGCCCCTGGCGCCTTTCTGCCGCATTCCCATGACCGACCTGGGCCGGGATTCCGACATCAAGGTGCCGTGGGAACTGTCCCGTCTGCAATGGCTGATCCCCGCAGGACAGGCACATCTTCTCACCGGCGAGGACCGCTACGGCGAAGAGGTTCGCGCCATCATTGAAGAATGGGATGACGCCAATCCCTTTGCCCGGGGCGTCAATTGGGCGTGTCCCATGGATATCGCGATCCGGGGCATGACCCTGACGTGGTTGTTCCACGTATTCGCGAAGGCGCCTTCCTGGCGGGACCGGGGATTTCGGGAAAGATTTCTCCGTCTTATATATCTGCACGGCAATTTCGTTCATCGGCATCTGGAATATGCCTTCATCAACGGCAACCATCTGATCGCTGATGCCGCCGGCCTGGTGTTTCTCGGCCTATTTTTCGGACAGGGGCGGACGCCGGAAAGATGGCAGCGGACGGGATGGCGGGTTCTTGAACGCGAACTGCCAAAACAGATTCATGCCGACGGCGCCGATTTCGAAGCCTCCACCGCCTACCACCGGCTGGTGGCCGAATTGTTTGCGCTTCCGGCGTTATTCCGTGAACGTCGTGGGCTGGAAGTGGATGCGGATTACAGGAAGCGGCTTGAAGCCATGGCCGCCTTCGCCGCCGCTTATTCCCGGGACGATGGTTCCTCACCCAACTGGGGAGACGCCGATGACGGGCGCGCGATTCCGATGGGCGGTCAGGCGCGGGGCGATCACCGGTATTTGGCGGGGCTGATCGGATTGGCCTGGGGCAACGCCGATCTTGTCCGCCAGGCCGGGGGGCCGGCCAGCGAATTGCTCTGGCTGTTGGGGCCCGAGGCCGCCTTCAGGCTGCCGGATACGCCGGCGCGTCATGCTTCAAAGGGATATGCCGATGCCGGGGTTTTCATCCTACGCGGCGATGGGGATCATGTGTTTATGGATTGCGGCCCGGTCGGTTTCGCCGGCAGGGGCGGCCACGGCCACAACGATTGCCTGTCCTTTGAAGCCGCGCTTAACGGGGTTCTTCTGGTCCAGGACCGGGGCACTTACGTCTATTCGGCCTCCGCCCAATGGCGCAACCGCTTCCGCGGCACCGCCTATCACAGCACGCCCATGATCGACGGCGAAGAACAAAACCGTTTCGTACATCCCCATCTGCTGTGGACGGTTCATGACGACGCCAAGCCGGCGTTGCGCCAATGGCAGCCGGGACCGGAGCGGGACGTGTTCGAAGGCTCGCACTCAGGTTATCTTCGCCTCGCTCATCCGGTGACGCCGGTGCGCGGCATGGTGCTGGATAAAAGTTCTCACGCTCTTCTAATTGCGGACCGTTTCGAAGGGGCGGGGGATCACGGGATTTCCATTCCCTATCATCTGGCACCCGGCGTGCGCGTCGAACCGGCCGGTGTCAGCGCTTGGCGGCTTACGGCACAGGGCAGGTTTTTTCTGTTTGTTTTTTCCTCGCCCGCCCATTGGGATTGCGCCCTGGAAGACGTTTTCTCGTCGCCGTCTTACGGGGTCAAGGAACCGGCGCAGGCGCTTACCTTCTCGCGGTCGGGGCCGTTGGCTCCCTTAATGAGCGCCATCTTCCCGGAAAACAACGCACCCGCTGATCCGCAATCCTGGATGAAGCGCCTCGCCGCCAGCGTCTTTACAGGCTTTGAGGGCTTATCCTAAGCGATCCAGTGATCGTGCCAGGCGACAAGGTTAAACAGGGTCCAGAGATAAAGGCTGTTGTTGCGCTTGGCCTCCCGGTGTTCGCGGAACATTGAAGTAATCACGGCGGGATCGAAGTAATCCCGCTCCATCATCGCCGATCCCAGGATTGTGCTTTCCGCCTGTCGGCCGAAATCGCCCAGCAGCCATTGTTCCATGGGCGCGCCAAAGCCCATTTTTTTACGATAGAGAATGTCGTCGGGCAGCAGGTCCTTCATCGCTTGTTTAAGAAGATATTTGGGTTCGCCGCCTTTAAGTTTCCATGCTTGCGGGATGTCCATGGTGAATTCCACCAGCCGGTGATCGAGGAACGGCACCCGCCCTTCCACCGAAGTGGACATGGTGATCTTGTCCACCCGCGCCAGCAGCAATTCCGGGAGCCGCACCCTGAATTCCTTATGGATCATGCGGGTAAGATCGTCGGCACCCGGATGACCGGCGTCGAACGGGTCCATGAAGGCGTCGACCACGGCGGCGCTTTCCGCCGAATCGATCCAGTCTCCGCCCAGGCCGGTCTCAATCAGGTCGGCGCGGTCGTGATCGCCGGCGAAGGCGCCTGGGCGGACCATCTGTTCCTTGAGCACATTCCAATAGGCGTGGGACGCCGACCAGAACAGTTCCTGGTCCCGCGCCGCGCGCAAAAGGATATCGGCGGGGCGTTCGAAGGCCCGGTTGCGCCGGGCGGCGGCGACGGAAATGTCGGCGATGGCGCGCCGGAGCCCCCCGGCACCATCCGGGTGTAGGGTTTCCAGAAATAGCGGCCGAGTTGCAGGTGCTGGATATAGTTTTTGTAGCCGGCAAACTGTTCGTCCGATCCTTCGCCGACCTGAACCACGGTGACGCCGGCTTCCTTGGCCAATTTGGAAACAAAATAAAGGGGAATGCAAACCCAATCGGCAATCGGTTCGTCCTGATGATGAACCAGATCGTCCAGATATCCGGTCATGTCGGTTTCGTCGATCAGAACTTCGTGGTGGTTGGTATTGAACAGCTTGGCCGCGCGTTTGGCGTAATCCATTTCGTTGAGGTGGGGATGATCCTTGAAGCCGACGGTGAAGGTATTGACCGGGTTGTCCAGATACTTGCTCATCAGTGCGACGTTGGCCGAAGAATCGATGCCGCCGGAAAGAAAGGCGCCGAAGGGAACGTCGGAAATCATGCGCTTTTCCACGGCTGATTCCAGGCGCTGGCGGATGCCGTCGACGTAGAACTTCTCTTTCTCCGTATCGTTCATCCCATTGACGGCGTCCTGGTTGATGGCTTGACCGGGCACCGCGTTCCAGTATCGTTTCGCCCGCATGCGGGCTGCGGCGTCCACTTCCATGAAATGACCCGGCGGCAGTTTGTAAATGTCCCGGAACATGGTCAGCGGCGCTGGCGCGATCATGTAGCTGAGGTAATGATTGACCGCCGCCGGTTCGATCTCGCGGGGGAAGGCGGGATCGCTGAGGATCGCCTTGATTTCGGAAGCAAAGCGGAAATGACCGCCGGCGCGAGTGAAATAGACGGGCTTGATGCCGACCCGGTCGCGGGCCAGGGTCAGTTTTTTTAACTTTTCATCCCAAATGGCGAAGGCGAACATGCCGTCCAGGCGTTCGAGCAGCCCTTCAATGCCCCATTGTTCAAAACCATGAACGATCACTTCGGTGTCGGAGTGGTCGCTGCGGAAGCGGTGGCCCGCCGCTTCCAGTTCCAGGCGCAAGTCCGCATGGTTGTAGATTTCACCGTTGTAGGTGACGATAACGCGTCCGTCTTCGTTGCTCATAGGCTGGGCGGCGCTTTCCGACAGATCGACGATAGCGAGGCGCAGATGGGCGAGCCCAATGCGGCCCTGGCCTGCGATCTTGAGGCCGTTGCCGTCCGGGCCCCGGTGGGTCATGCTGTCCCGCATGGCGGCGAGAAGGGACGTCAGCTCTTCACGGCCCATTCCGGGCAATTGTTCTGGGCAGAGAATACCGGCAATACCACACATACGGGCGTTAGTCCTTCAGGGGCGGGAGAAGCCATTTTGTCTATTTCACGGGCGCTGACAAGGACCGCCAAGATTTTCAATGCACTGACCGGATTTCTTCTTATGATTGACCGGGAGAAGGTTGTTATCTGTTAACGGAAGGCGCCCATGGAAGCCAAAAGCGATCTCGAAATTGCCCGAGAAGCCGATTTGTTGCCGATTGAGGACATCGCCGGAAAACTGGGAATCGAAGACCGGTTCGTCGAGCCCTATGGCCATGACAAGGCCAAGATCGGCCTCGATTTCCTCAAGACCCTGGAAGGGCGCCCCGACGGCAAGCTGATACTGGTCACCGCGGTGACGCCGACGCCAGCCGGCGAAGGCAAAACCACGACCTCCGTGGGGTTGGGCGATGCGCTCAATCTGATTGGCAAGAAGGCGATGCTCTGCCTGCGCGAACCCAGCCTCGGCCCATGTTTCGGCATGAAGGGTGGGGCCGCCGGTGGCGGTTATGCTCAAGTGGTGCCGATGGAATCCATCAACCTTCATTTTACCGGCGATATGCATGCCATCGCCGCCGCCAATAACCTGCTGGCGGCAATGATCGACAACCATATTTATTGGGGCAACAAATTAGATCTCGACAGTCGGCGGATTACCTGGCACCGCGCCATCGACATGAACGATCGCTCGCTCCGCAACACCGTGACGTCCCTGGGCGGGGCCGCCAACGGCTATCCCCGGGAAAACGGCTTCGATATCACCGCCGCGTCTGAAGTTATGGCGATCCTGTGCCTAGCCATATCCCAGGGCGACCTCCGGGAGCGACTCGGTAAAATCGTCGTCGGGTACACGCGGGACAGAAAGCCGGTAACGGCGGGGGAATTGGAAGCCGCCGGCGCCATGGCGGCCCTTCTCAAGGACGCGTTGAAGCCGAATCTGGTGCAGACCCTGGAACATACGCCCGCCTTTATTCATGGCGGTCCGTTCGGCAACATCGCGCATGGCTGTAATTCTGCAATTGCCACCAGAACCGCCTTGAAGCTTTCCGATTACATCGTCACCGAAGCCGGGTTTGGCGCCGATCTGGGGGCGGAAAAATTCTTCGATATCAAATGCCGCCTGTCAGGATTGCGGCCCGATGCCGCGGTGGTCGTCGCGACGGCGCGGGCGCTGAAAATGCACGGCGGCGTCGGCAAGGGGGAATTGCACCGGGAAAATCCGGCGGCCTTGCGCGAGGGCGTTGCCAACCTGTTCCGCCATGTGGAAAACGTAGGCTTTTACGGCGTTCCGGCAATCGTCGCCATCAACCGTTTTCCCACCGACAGTGATGGCGAAATCGAGCTCCTGCGGGACCTTTGCGCCGACGCCGGGGTCAAAGTCGCGGTCGCCGATCATTGGGCCCGGGGCGGCGCGGGCGCGGTTGATCTGGCCGAAACCGTGGTGGAAGTGATCGAAACATCACCCTCCCGCTTTCAGGTTCTTTATCCCGACAAAATGCCCTTGTGGAGCAAGGCGCGCATGATCGCCCAGACCATTTACCGCGCCGACGACATCATCGCCGACAAGGCGGTGCGCGACCGCATCAAGGAACTCCAGGAAGGCGGTTACGGACATTTCCCCATCTGCATGGCCAAGACCCAGTACAGTTTTTCTTCCGATCCCAACCTTAAGAACGCGCCGGATAATTTCGTTCTGCCGATCCGCGAGGTGCGGCTTGCCGGCGGTGCCGAATTCGTCATCCTAATCTGCGGCGATATCATGACCATGCCCGGTCTGCCCCGGGTTCCCGCCGCCAACAACATCAGTATTGACGATACCGGCCAGATCAACGGGTTGTTTTAACGTCACCAGAGGTCTGAAAACAACCAAGCAGGTGAAGTTTAAAATTTTTCTATTTCCGGTCAGGCTGGGGAGAGTTGTCTTCACAGGCTCCTTGCGCTATTCAGAGCGCTTCGGCGGATTCCATGTTTATCAAGGCAAGAGAAATGAAAAATAAATCAGAAGGCGTGGGCTCGTCCAACGAACCAATCCAGGATTTACGCGAATGGCTAGACCGCGTGGAAGCGTTGGGCGAGTTGGTCCGGGTAACGGAACCGGTGGACCGGGACGAGGAAATGAGCGCCATCGGCTACCTGATGGCGAAACAGACACCGTCGCCGGCGGTGTTGTTCGAAAACCCCGCCGGATTTGAAAACAGTCCCATCGGCGCCAAAATGTTGTGGAACATTCTCGGTCCGAGCGTCAAACGCATCGCGCTCACCCTGGAAGAACCCGCCGATACGCCGGTGATGGAACTGATCGATAAGGCCAAGGACAAGCTTAAAAGGAGAATTCCTCCCCGGGAAGTGCCGGCAAGCGAAGCCCCCGTTTTTGAAAATACCCTGACCGGCGACGATATCGATCTGGATCTGCTGCCCATCCCCAGGCACTGGCCGTTGGATGGCGGCCGCTATGCCGGTACCGCGGATGCCGTGATTACCCGCGATCCCGACAGTGGATACCTCAACGTCGGCACTTACCGCATGATGCAGCAGGGGAAATCGGAAGTCGGCCTCTATCTCTCGCCGGGCAAG
>JAOUPW010000634.1 GCA_029879665.1 Rhodospirillales bacterium
GATCACGGTGCTGTTCTTCAGGGCAATGGCCGAAGCCATGCGCTTGGAACCGTCGATCACCGCCATTTCGCCGAACATTTCACCGTCGCGCAGGATCGCCAGATTAACCTGTTCGCCATCGACCAACTTGACGATGTTGATGGCGCCGTGTTCGACAATATAGATGCCGTCCCCTTCGGCATTCTGCTTGAACACCATTTCTCCTTGTTTCAGAGACATCCGCGTGACGTCTTCTTTCTCGAACAGCATAGAACTACTCCCCTTTCGTGAGATGCATACCATTTAGGGTAAAAGGGATTGAAGGTTCGTTAAAACCCACGCCGCATTACGGTTTATATTTAATCCAGGGATTCCAATTCACGGATTAGGCCGGAAATTACGTCGAGGCCCTTTTTCCAGAAAGCGGGATCGGACGCATCCAGGCCAAACGGCGCGAGCAATTCCTTATGCCGCAACGTGCCGCCGGCACGCAGCATGTCCAGGTACTTTTCCTGAAAACCGGGATGTCCTTGTTGAAAGACGCCGTAGAGGGAATTCACCAGGCAGTCGCCGAAGGCATAGGCATAGACATAAAAAGGGCTGTGCACGAAATGGGGGATGTAGGTCCAGAACGAACGGTATTCGTCTTCGAAAGTGATGGCCGGACCGAGGCTTTCAGTTTGCACATCCATCCAGATGTCGGCGATGCGTTCCGCCGACACCTCGCCCGAACGCCGTTCATCATGCAGCCGGGTTTCGAATTGGTGAAAGGCGATCTGGCGGACCACCGTGTTCAGCATGTCCTCGACCTTGCCTGCGAGTAGCGACCGGCGTCGGGTCGCGTCCTGTTCGGCGTCGAGCATGGCGCGGAAGGTCAGCATCTCGCCGAACACCGAGGCCGTTTCGGCCAGGGTCAGCGGCGTATCCGCCATCAGGGTTCCTTGGCCCGCCGACAGCACCTGATGTACGCCGTGACCCAGTTCGTGGGCGAGAGTCATGACGTCCCGAGCCCGGCCGTGGAAGTTCATCAAGATATAAGGATGCACCGAAGGCACGGTGGAATGGGAAAAGGCGCCCGAATCCTTGCCCGGACGAAGGGCCGCGTCGATCCAGTGATGTTCGAAAAAACGCCCGGCGACGTCCGCCAATTCCGGGGTGAAGCGGCGGTAGGCGTCGCTGACCGTGCTCTTTGCTTCCGCCCAGGTAAACGTCCGGTCGCCGGCGTCGGGCAGGGGCGCGTTGCGGTCCCAATAGGGCAACGCCTCGACCCCGAACCAGCGTGCCTTGAGCCGGTAATAGCGATGGGAAAGATTGGGATAAGCGGCGCGCACGGAAGACACCAGCGCTTCCACCACATCGTCCTCGATCTGGTTTTCCAGGTTGCGCTCGGAAATGGGGCGCGGATATTTGCGCCATTCGTCTTCCAGCTGCTTGTCCTTGGCCAGTGTGTTGGTGATCAGCGCAAACAGGCGTTCGTTTTTGCCGAGAACCCTGCCCACGGCCTTGGCGCCTTTCTTGCGCGTGGCGCCATCGGGATCGGAAAGCAGGTTAAGGGTATCCGACAACGCCAGTTCCTTGCCGTCCACATCGAAGCGAAGCGCCGCCATGGTTTCGTCGAACAGGCGCACCCAGGCGGCCTTTCCGGTAACCGATTTTTCGAGCAGCAGTTTTTCTTCCACGTCCGATAACTGATGCGGGCGGAACACACGGACGTCGCGAAGCCACGGTGCGTAGTGGGCCGAGGCCGGGTCCTTGAGCTGGCCCTCCAGCACCCCTTCGTCAAGGCGGTTGATTTCGAGCGTGAAGAACAGGGTGTCAGTGGAAATTTTCGTCACCCGTTCCTGCATGCTCTGGTAAAAACGGCCCCTTTCCGCATCGGAAACATCGGCGGCGTACAAAAGTTGGGCGTAACTCATGACCTTGTGCAGGATTTCGCTTAATTCTTCATATTCAACGATGGCGCGGCCCAGTGCGGCGCCGTCCATGCCGGCCAATTTGCCAAGGTAGCGGCCGGCGAACGTCTTTGCCGCCGCCGTCGCTGTTTCAAGATCTTTTTCAAGGGCGGGGGCATCCGGACCGTCGTAAAGGTCTTCCAGCCGCCAGGTGGGAA
>JAOUPW010000635.1 GCA_029879665.1 Rhodospirillales bacterium
AGCGAGGCGCCGAAGCGGGCGCCGGCATCGTCACCATCAACGACCCTGAACACTTCGCGGTAATCGCCGACAATCCATTCAAGAAACGCACCATCACCCACGCACTGGAACAATGCGACTGCATTCTGATCGAGGGTTACAAGAAATCGCCGTTTGACAAAATTGTATTTCTCGACGCCGAAGGCAAACTCCCGATCCCAGCCGACGATCCCGGCATCAAGGCCATCATCCACCAGGGTGTGGTCGAGGACACCTCGTTCACCGAACACGGCATTCCCCTGTTCCACCGCGACGAGGCCGATAATATCTATCAGTTCGTAAAGGATCATTTTTACAACTGCACCCGTCCATTGCTCGGCGGCGTGTTCATCGGCGGGCAAAGCAAGCGTATGGGCCAGCCCAAATTTTCGCTTTCTTACCAGGGCCAGTCGGAAACCGAACGCATGGTAAACATGCTTTCTGATTTCTGCGACCAGGTCTACCTCTCGGCCCGCGAGGAACAGGATCTCAGTACCATCGGCGGTCTGCCGCAATGCGGACGCATCAATGACGAACACTATGGACTCGGACCTGTAGGCGGACTGGCCACCCTGATGGGCACCCACCCCGACAAGGCCTGGCTGATTACCGCCTGCGACATGCCCTTTCTTCAGAAAGACGCCATCGAACGCATCGTGGCCGAACGCGATCCGCTCCGCTACGGCACCTGCTTTTTGCAGAAAGGCGGGGTCGGGGTGGAACCGATGTGCGCCATATACGAACCAAAATTTATTGTGCCGCTGTTTGAAGCCCTGTCACGGCGCGAGTTGTCCCTGACACGCATCATCAAGGAACTGCCGTTTAAGCATGTGACCGTGACTCCATCCGACAGAACACATTTCACCAACGTCAACACCCCGGAAGAATACGAGGTCGCCCGCACCCAACGCGAGCAGGAAGATGATTAAATGGCTATGATCCAGGTGGACGAGGCCCGGGAAATAATCCTGGCTAAAATTGAACCCAAGGGAGTCGAAAAGGTTTCCCTGAACGATGCGCTGGGACGCATCCTGGCAGAGGACATCATTGCGCGGCGCAACAACCCGCCGATGGACAACTCGGCAATGGACGGCTACGCGGTAATCGCCGCGGATATCCAGTCCGCGACGCCGGACAACCCGGTGAAGCTGGAAGTAGTGGAACACGTCGCCGCCGGGGCGGTGGCTCAGGGTACGCTGAAAAACAACCAGGCCATCCGTATCATGACCGGTGCGCCGATCCCTCCCGGTGCCGACGCCGTGTTGATGCAGGAGGATACCGATAAAAACGGTTCTGGCATCCTCGCCAAAGACCGGGCCGAGGTCGGTGAAAATATCCGCCTTGCCGGGGAGGATGTCAAAGTCGGCGATGTCGTCATCCAGAAAGGCGTCACCATCACCCCTTCGCACATCGGGATGATGGCGGTGGTGGGCCGTTCCAACATTTTCGTCAGCCAGCGACCGACAGTGGCCATCCTGTCCACCGGAGACGAAATCATGGAGCTGGACGAGATTCCGGAAGGCCCGTGCATCTACAACAGCAACGGCTACATGCTGGCGGCGCAGATCCGTTCCGCCGGAGGCGTTCCCGTTTACCTGGGCGTGGCCAAGGACGATGAAAAAGATCTGATGGAAAAATTCGACTGGGCGCTGAAATGCGACATCGTCGTATCATCCGGTGGCGTATCAGTGGGCGACTATGACCTGGTCAAGGCCACTCTCGATAAGATGGGAAACGAAATGGTGTTCTGGAAGGTGGCGATGAAGCCGGGCAAACCCCTCGCATTCGGCAAAATTGGCGAGAGGCCGATCTTCGGCCTGCCGGGGAACCCTGTTTCCTCTTTTGTTTCTTTTGAACAATTTGCACGGCCCGCCATCAAGAAGATGATGGGGGCCAATGATGTCATGCCCCGGACGGTACAGGCCAAACTGACCCGTACTATTCACAAAAAAACCGGCCGACTGCATTTCATGAGCGCCGTGGTTTCCTGGGACAGCGGCGAGTACACCGTTTCCCCCGCCGAAGAGCAGGGTTCGGGCGTCCTCAAATCCACCGTCAACG
>JAOUPW010000636.1 GCA_029879665.1 Rhodospirillales bacterium
ACGATTATTTTTAGCTTCTTCAGCCCCAGCGTATCGGGAAAATATATCCAGGCTGGCTAAGGATCCATCAAAGATCGCTTCATATATTTTCTCATCTGATGCACCGATAAGTTCCTTGGATATTTTCCGGCCCCTTTGAACAACGCGCGCAGTTAACATTGCCCAATCATGTACGCTCATGTCCTGGCCCACAGAAAATTGCGAAGAATCCTTGTTTTCGTAGGACAAAATAACCTTCTCCCCGTTTCGTGAAACGGTGAGGGCCGGGTCAATGGCGCCAAGGCCTTTCAGCCCGTTTAATGCCAATTCGGAAACTGGGATCTTCTCAATGTATCTTTCGTGAATACTTTCGAATCCGGATTCGAAAACTTCAACCGCTCTTGCCTGATCAAACCCAGCATCCGATTCCATGTCCGGGAGGACACCCGGCAGGACCATGCAGGCGGACGTCAAGGGCGCCGCGAGAAGTACCAAAAACCGTAAAACTACCCAATATCTTTTTTGCATGGCGGACATTGTCCATATTCCGGTGGCATTCGTCATCAAAAGATTTCATCCCCGCAAAAAAGCTGGATAAACTGTCAATTGATCAAGGGAGGCCCGCAGGAGAAAAGAATGAAAAAGATATTTAGGGAAATAGCCATAATTATTCTGATCCTGATCGCCGTAGATTTTACGATTACCTTCGTATTCAAGGATTTCTTCTACAAAAAAACAAATCTGAGAAATTTCTATCAGCACGCGGATTATTCCCATGACCTGATCCCCAATGAAAATGACACACGGGTCTGGGGTTACGATTCATACCGGCATCTGACGGACGCCAACAGCTTGCGCATTGGGCCCTGCGCACCCGACTCAGGCGTTAAAATTACGGAAAAAGACATCAAAAGAATCTTCCTGATTGGAGATTCATTCACCGAGGGGCTGGGAGTAGACTATGAAAAAACCTTCGCTGGCCTGATGAACTGCAAGTATGGAAGTTCCGGCTTCCGCTTCTATAACCTGGGCACTGCCGGCTACAGCCCAATCATCTATCACCGCAAGCTCAGCCACGTTATTTCAAAAATTGGCGCACCCGATCATGTTATGATTTTTCTGGATATCGGTGATATTTCCGACGACATCGAAGCATTTGAAGAAAAAGATGGAAAAGTGGTTCGCGTTATTTACGACAAACGTCATGCATCCAAATTCGGCCCTTATCTGGCCCGAGCGAAAGATGTTCTGTCACAACATTTTTCAACGGTTTTAATCATCCGCTTCATTAGAAAAAAAATCATGGACATCTTCGGCATCAAGGAAGACCGGCCAAATTCCGTCGTTGAAAAATACAGATATGATGACAATGCCAGGCTGTTGTCCGTCGGCCTGCGCAATGGCCGTTGGACTCTGGATAATGATCTTTTCAGAACTTTCGGTGAACGGGGGCTGAAAGTGGCCTCCGAAAATCTGAGCAAGATCGTCTCCATCTGCAGAAATCTCGGCTGCGATCTGACGCTGGCTGTCCACCCATGGCCCGATCAGATCTTCGAAGGGGACGAAAACAGCCGGCAAGTGACTTACTGGCGCCGATGGTCCCGTGAAAACAACGTGACTTTCATCAACCTGTTCCCACCCTTCTTCCGCAAGGACCCGGCGGCAACAATCCGGGAAAACTTCATCTCCACCGATTATCACTGGAGTGAAGGCGGCCACCGGACCATTTTTGAAGCCCTGGAAAAAATCCTCCCCAGGACTTCTATTTTTACCGGCGGCGACCCCGTTTCGTCTTTTTCGGTCGGCCCGCCTTAACGCCCGCTGACTTGATATTTCGTCCCTGGGGCTTTCTCCCCTTCCCCGCGGATTGCGGGCGGCGTGATTTGCGGGGTTTCGCCACGCCGTCGTCCAGAATCTGAAGGATCATGCCGCCGGTTACAGGATCCGCTTCCATCAACATGGTTTCCACCTGATCTCCAAGCCGGTATTCGAGCCCGTTCGTACGCCCGGTCAGACTATGGCGTGATTCATCGTGGATGTAGTAGTCATCCGGGAGGGTCCGGATAGGAACCAGACCGTCGGCGCCGCTCTCTTCCAGA
>JAOUPW010000637.1 GCA_029879665.1 Rhodospirillales bacterium
GAAATAGACAATGGCTTTGGATCAGTCCGCTCGTTACTCCGACCTTAGTCTTAAGGAAGAGGAACTGATCAAGGGCGGTGAGCACGTTTTGTGCGCTTATATCATGAAGCCAAAATCCGGACACGGATACTTGGAAGCCGCCGCACACTTTGCAGCGGAATCTTCCACAGGGACTAATGTCGAGGTCAGTACCACCGACGAGTTCACCAAGGGCGTTGACGCTCTGGTTTATGAAATCGACGAAGCCAAGGAGATCATGAAGATCGCCTATCCGATTGAATTGTTCGACCGCAATATTACCGACGGCCGCATGATGATCGTTTCCTTCCTGACCCTGACCATCGGCAATAACCAGGGCATGGGCGATATCGAATACGCCAAGATGCATGATTTCTACATGCCGCCTCGGGCGATCCAGTTGTTCGACGGCCCGGCCAAGGACATTACCGATCTGTGGCGTATTCTCGGCCGTCCGGTCAAAAACGGCGGCTATATCGCAGGCACCATCATTAAGCCCAAGCTCGGCCTCCGGCCTAAACCGTTCGCCGAAGCGGCCTACCAATTCTGGCTGGGCGGCGATTTCATCAAGAACGATGAACCTCAGGGAAACCAGACCTTCGCGCCCATGAAGGAAGTAATCCCCCTGGTGGTGGACGCCATGAAGCGGGCTCAGGATGAAACCGGCGAGGCCAAGTTGTTTTCCGCCAATATCACCGCTGATGATCATTATGAAATGATCGCCCGTGGGGAATATGTCTTGGAGCAGTTCGGAGAGTTCGCCGATCACTGCGCCTTCTTGGTGGACGGTTATGTCGGCGGCCCCGGCATGATCACCACTGCCCGGCGTTGTTTTCCTAACCAATACCTGCACTATCACCGGGCCGGTCACGGTGCGGTAACCTCGCCACAGGCAAAACGCGGCTACACGGCCTTCGTACTCGGCAAGATGTCCCGCTTGCAGGGCTCTTCGGGCATTCACGTCGGCACGATGGGATTCGGCAAGATGGAAGGCGAGGCCGACGACCGTAACATTGCCTACATGATCGAACGCGACAGCGCCGACGGGCCGTTTTATCATCAGGAATGGTACGGAATGAAACCGACCACGCCGATCATTTCAGGCGGCATGAATGCGCTTCGGCTGCCCGGGTTCTTTGAGAATTTGGGCCACGGCAACGTTATCAACACCGCCGGCGGCGGTTCTTACGGCCACATCGACAGCCCCGGCGAGGGCGCCATTTCCCTGCGTCAGGCTTACGAATGCTGGCAAGCTGGCGCCGATCCGATCGAATTTGCCAAGGATCACAAGGAATTCGCCCGCGCCTTTGAATCATTTCCCGCTGACGCCGATGATCTGTTTCCCGGCTGGCGCGACAAACTGGGCGTGCACAAATAGAATGTAGATGAACTGCAATAATTAAGCCTCCGCCTCGCGGGGGCTTTTTTTACCTGGATACAAAGGGGAAATGTGAACAATTAGCCGTGGAGCGACCATGACGGACAGTAATCAATACATGATCAGCGATGAGCCTTTCTACCGGGCCCTGGGTGATGAGGTCGCGCTTTATGAAGCGGCCTATGCCGAGCGTCTGCCTGTCATGCTCAAGGGGCCGACCGGATGCGGAAAGTCCCGCTTTGTCGAATACATGGCCTGGAAATTGGAAAAGCCTCTCGTCACTGTCGCCTGCAACGAGGATATGACAGCTTCCGATCTGGTCGGCCGCTATTTGCTGGACGTGGACGGCACCCACTGGTTGGACGGCCCTTTAACGGTGGCTGCACGAATTGGCGCCATTTGTTATCTCGACGAAATCGTTGAAGCCCGCCAGGACACCACCGTCGTCATCCACCCCCTGACCGACTATCGCCGGATGCTGCCGTTGGATAAGAAGGGGGAAATGGTTGCGGCTCATCCGGACTTCCAATTGGTGATTTCCTACAACCCAGGCTATCAGAGTCTGATGAAGGATCTCAAGCAGTCCACCAAACAGCGTTTTTCGGCCATGACGTTCGATTATCCCGCCGCAGATGTGGAAATGGAAATCATCACCACCGAGACAGGGTGCGACAGC
>JAOUPW010000055.1 GCA_029879665.1 Rhodospirillales bacterium
TGCCGGCGCCTATTTATCTCGCCGTCTGTATAATCCCCGGCAGGCCGAGTGCTCAATTTTAAACGCCACAGTCTAGTCGCGAAAGTAATGCAGAACGAGGAATTAATATCCGAAGCAATGCTTTTAATCGCCGGTCGGGGCTTGCTTCTTGACGTTTCAAATAAAGTAGCCAATATTATTCGTCAGCAGCAAAACCATACGAGTTAATCCTAACCTTATTCCCGGTAAAATCGTGCCGTCTGGGCATGGTCAGGGGGTCGTTCGCTGACTAAGACCCCGCGCTTTCCTTATTTGGGGACTGATATCGGACCTCCGCGGCGCCATCGGCAGGGCCGACGCCGAACGGCTGTAAAGTGGGGATTGGCCGCAACTAACGCAGGAATATCATGACGTCGGAAAAAAAAGTAGCCTTAGTGACGGGCGGCGGGACAGGAATTGGCCAAGCCGCGGCGTTGGAGCTTCAAAAAACAGGGCACAACGTTGTTATTATCGGCCGCCGCCCCGGCCCGTTGCAGGAAACCATCGACATGGGTCTTAAAGACGGCCCGGACATGTTGGCCATTCCGGCGGATATCGGCGATCCGGAGCAAATCCGGGCGTTTTTTGCGAAAACCCGCGAGACGTTTGGCCGGCTCGACATCCTATTCAACAATGCCGGCGTCGGCGCGCCGAGGATTCCGATGGAGGATCTGAAACTCGAAGATTGGAAACGCGCCGTCGATGTTAATCTGACGGGATCTTTCGTCTGTGCCCAGGAAGCGATCAAGATCATGAAGGATCAGACGCCGATGGGCGGCCGTATCATAAACAATGGATCCGTATCCGCCCATTCGCCCCGGCCGGACACGGTTGCCTATACTTCGACCAAGCATGCCATGACCGGTATGACAAAGAGCATTGCGCTGGATGGCCGCCGTTATGACATTTCCTGCAGCCAGATCGATATCGGAAATGCCGACACGCCGCTCGGTGGACGTATGAAACACGGTGTTCCGCAGGCGAACGGAGAGGTAATGGCGGAGGCCGTGATGGATGCCAAGCACTGTGGCGAAGTCGTCGCCTACATTGCCGGCCTGCCTAAAGAGGCGAATGTCCTGTTTATTACAATTATGGCGACCAAAATGCCGTTTGTCGGCCGCGGTTGAACGCCCACAGACATCCCGTAGCGAATTAGCAAGATGAGATCAAAAATATGACCCCAACGGAAATCCTAAACTGCATCGCCCCCGATCGTAATCCGCGGAAACCGCATATCAAGCTGCCGGCCGGGGCCATTGATACACATGTACATGTGTTTGAAGACAAATACCCGCTTTCACCCGGCCGGGGATATAATCCGCCGGAATCTCCGCTAAGCGAGTTAAGGCATCTTCACGCGACCTTGGGCGTCGACCGTGTTGTATTTGCCCAGCCCTCGATCTATGGCATCGATAACTCCGCAATCGCCGACGGAATGAACGCGTTGAATGCGGAAACGCCGAACCGGGCGCGCGGTATCATTGCCTGCAATTTGGATATTACGGATAAGGAATTGGAAGATTTCGACGCCATGGGCATGCGTGGAGTCCGCCTCAATACGGATAATAAGGGCGGCATGCCAATGGAATTCGACGATATTCCGGAACTCGCGGCGCGGATTGCGCCGCTAGGCTGGCATATTGAATTTCTTTTTCCGGGCAAGGACATTATTGACCTGGTTCCGGTTTTCAAGGCAATCAAGATTCCGATCTCGATTGCTCATTTTGCGTATCAGCCAGCGACTGCGGGAGTCTCCGCCCCAGGCTTCCAAGCGCTTCTTGATTTGGTTCGCGACGGCAACACTTGGGTCAAGATTTCCGGGGCGAACCGCATCAGCGAAACGGATCTTCCGCCCTATGACGATGTAAAGCCAATGGCCGAGGCGTTGGTTGAGGCAAACGAGGACAGGCTGGTATGGGGTTCGGACTGGCCGCACCCGAACAAGTACGAGGTCAACCCGAATGATGGCGACCTGGTCGACGCGTTTGGCGATTGGATTACGGACGAAGCGATGCGCCGGAAAATAATGGTCGATACGGCGGCGGCGTTTTACCGCTTTTAAGTCTGTTTTTATCCAGGGATAAATCCGCCATTGTTACATTAATCGCGCTGGTGGGCATGCTTCGCCGGGAAATCCTACGTGGGCGATAGAGAATCTTGCAAGGGCCATCACATCGCGCCGGGTATTATTCATAATGCCGAGCGGTTGCCACGGACAAAACGCGTCGGTCCATATGTCCGCTTTGCCCCGCGCCGCCGTTAGGCGCGCTATTTGTTTGAAAGCTGCGACAACACTCAACTTGTCGAGTTGGGAACAGTGAATTACATTTACGGATGCAATATCCTCGACGCACGGCCAATTCTGTGAAATGGGGCGTAATAATTCCTGCCATGGGGGAGCTTCGTCATGGCGCAGGATAAGCAGGATGGTCAAAATACTGTTGAAGAAGAACATAGGGTATTGGGTAACGGTAAAGGGCCTGCTTCCACACAGCCGCTTTCCGCAAAATGCCTGATAGCATTAATCGCCGGACCGGCACTCGCTGTGCTGCTGCTTTTGCTTCCGGCCCCGGATGACATGAAACCCGAAGCCTGGCGATTGGTGGCGCTGGCGGCTTGGATGGTGGTGTGGTGGCTTGGTGAGGCAGTGCCGATTCCCGCCACCGCGCTTCTGCCGATTCCTATGATGCCGCTATTGGGCGTTTCGAATATGAAGCCGGTGGCTGCAAATTATGGCCATACGCTGATATTTTTATTCCTCGGTGGTTTCTTGTTGGCGGCGGCCATGCAGCGTTGGGGGCTGCACAAACGCATCGCCCTTAAAATTGTCAGCGTAGTTGGCACTGGTCCCGGCGGCATTATTATCGGATTTATGTTGGCTACCGCATTTTTATCGATGTGGATTTCAAATACAGCGACAACGATTATGATGTTCACTGTCGGTTTATCGGTTGTCGAATTCATTTCCCAGAAAACTCCGGATCGTACGATTGTGCGGAATTTTGGTGTCGCGCTAATGTTGGGAATTGCCTATTCGGCTTCAATTGGCGGCGTCGGCACGCTTATCGGCACGCCGCCCAACGCGCTCCTGGCTAGTTTTCTACAAAGTACCTACGGTATAAATATCGATTTTTTCACCTGGATGAAATTGGGCGTGCCCGTGGTATTGGTGATGCTGCCAATTGCCTGGTTAGTGTTGACACGATTAATTTTTCCCGTGCGCGAACTAAATATTGGTGATGCCAGCGGCGTTATTAAAGATGAGCTCGCTGCCCTTGGTTCAATGTCGAAGGGGGAAAAAGCCGTTGCAATTGTATTCTGTTGCGCGGCGCTAGGCTGGATTTTACGCAAGCAGGTTGCTAGTTGGACCGGTCTTCCAATAAATGACACAGCGATTGCGATCATTGCCGCAACGGTGCTCTTCGCTTGGCCGATTTCGCTCAAAAAAGGCCACTTCGTTCTCGACTGGAAATCGGCGCAAAATATTCCCTGGGGCATTTTGTTGCTGTTTGGCGGCGGCCTTGCCCTTGCCGGAGGATTTAAGAGTACCGGGCTTGCGGAATGGATCGGCGGGCAAGTGTCCGGGTTTGACGTGAGCACATGGGCCCTTGTCTTGATCGTTACCATGTCGATTGTTTATCTTACCGAGATTACATCAAACACGGCCTCGACCGCGACGTTCCTGCCTATCTTGGGTGCAGTGGCGGTTGGCCTTGGGCTTGATCCACGGATGCTGGCGATCCCCGTGGCCATAGGCGCTTCTATGGCGTTCATGATGCCGGTGGCGACGCCGCCCAACGCGATCGTTTTCTCCTACGAGGAAATGAAACTTGGCGATATGGTGAAAGCCGGGTTTTGGCTTAACATCGTGGCGATTGTCGTTAGCTTCGGGGCAATGTATTTCCTTGCTCCCCTTGTGTTTGATTTGTGATTTAACGGTTTTTGCGACGCGCCTTCTCCCAGCAAGCACGCTTTATGATTGCAGCGGCGATGTGTTACGGTGCCACCACCGTCCGGAATAATTTCGTGGCCAGAAAGACGGCTTTTCTCAAAACGAAGGCATGAATATGACCAAAACACCACTCGAAGAAATCGGCGATCCCCTTTACTACATTGCGGGCAATGCCACTGAAGCTGGATTTCCGGTACCGCCCAATCCACATGGACAGTCGCTGCGCACTTGGGTGCGTTCTCTCGGCGGCATGCAGAAGGAAGCTCTTGTGGTTTCTGCCGCAACAGGGACCGCTTGGCGGTTTGCTTGTGATGAAGCCGCCCATCTCGGCGGCCACAATAAAGCCCCCAATCCCCTTACTTATCTCAGCACGGGTATGATTTCGTCCTATATGAACGAAATCACCGCACTTGCCGAACAGCGGAAGATCGGGCTCGGAGATCTCAAGCTCATCCTCGATAATTTTTATTACCGCGAGGGCGATTTCCGTAAAGGCACGATGACCAGCGGTGCCCTGCCGCCGGAACTCAGCGTTGCTTGCGAAGCGGATTGTAACGATCAGACCTTGAACACGCTCTTGTACGAAGCCGTTGCGGCCTCACCGTTGAATGGTTTGGCACGCGGCGTTCATCCCAGTTTGTTCACCCTGATTCACAACGGAAATGTCATTACGCCAGAACAGGTGACGCCATTGAAGGCAGACCCATTTCCAAATCCGGGTGATAATTTCCCAAAATTGATCCCGGCCGCCGACAGCGCCGCTGTGCCGTCACTCATTGAATATTTGATGGAGGAGGATGAAAAGTACGGCGCCTTTAAAAAAACCCGAACTAATTCCCCTGATCTTGGCGCCGATAAACTGCTCCTGCATATGCACAGCACGTGTGTTCAGCGTGACGACGGAATCAAAGAAATTTATAAGGAACAATATGGTCCCGCGACCCCAAGCTGGAAGTACCTGTCGGATGAAGCTGAAGGCTTCGGCGGCCATGGCAGAGCCCCTGACGCGGCGTCCTTGATCTCGGCTGGCATCGGTCTTTGCTTTATGACTCAAATAGGACGGTTCGCGCATATGGCAAAGCTGCCGCTCACGGGTTACAGCATCATTCAAGATACACATTTCTCTCTTGGGGGCGCATCAGGCGGCACCGGTCAGGCGGGTGTCGCCCAACCGGTCGAAACGCATGTTTATATGGAGACCGAGACGGGAGATGACGTGGCCCAACAGATTCTGGGCGTCGCCGAGCGTACCTGTTTTTTACACGCATTTTGCCGGGATGATTTGAAACCCAAGGTGCGCGCGCTGAAGCCTTCCCGGACAGCATAGGCATCGATTGTCTAACATCAACGCCTGTGGGACAGATTGAGGGGATTTCATCAGGGAGGATTTCCAGCGCATCGTGGTGACTGAAAGGAACGAAGATGAGACGGAAATCCATGAACACGGAAGATCCTGCGGAGAAGGCGGTACGGAACATCCGGCGCCGAAGCGGCAAGCAATATTCGGCGGAAATTCGTCTCAATACATGCTTCGGTCCACAACCCCTTCAACCAAGAACGCCATCTCTGCAATCGACAAACCTTCAAGATCAAGCGGCTAGATTAATGTGAAAATGCATTTTTTTGCGCTTCAATTCAACCCAGCGCCGAATCATCATCCAGGACCTCGCCCCGTTCGCGCTGGAACATGTCGAGCAGGTCATGGACGGTCAGGCCTTGGCGGGCTTCGCCTTCCACGTCTAAAATCACCTGTCCCTGGTGCAGCATCACAGTCCGCGTTCCCACTGCCAGGGCCTGGGCCATGGAATGAGTGACCATCAGGGTGGTCAGGCCCTGTTCGGCAACGATGTTTCTGGTCAGCTCCAGAACGAAGGCGGCGGTCTTGGGGTCGAGCGCCGCCGTGTGCTCGTCGAGCAGCAGAATTTTCATGGGCTTGAGGGTTGCCATCAACAGGCTTACCGCCTGGCGCTGGCCGCCGGACAAGAGTTCCATCTTATCTTCCAGCCGGTCTTCGAGCCCCAGGCCCAGCCGTTCAAGAAGGCCGCGGAAGGTTTCCCGGGTCGGCGGCGATATGGCCCGGGCCAGGCTACGGCCCTTGCCCCGGCTGGCGGCCAGGGAAAGGTTTTCCTCCACACTCAGCGTGCCGCAGGAACCGGCCAAGGGGTCCTGGAACACCCGGGCGACCAGGGCGGCGCGCTTGTGGGTCGGCCACGGGGTCACGTCGACGCCGCCGACCAGCACCCGGCCCTCGTCGGGCGCCGCTTCGCCGGCCAGGGCATTCAGCAGGGTACTCTTGCCGGCGCCGTTGGAACCGATAACGGTGACGAACTGACCGGCGGAAATTCCAAGGTTCAGGCGACGCAGCGCCGGGGTCTCCATGGCGGTGCCACGGTTGAAGGTCATGGAAAGGTTCTGCAGTTCGATCATTTGTCCCCGCCGCCGGTAAATACCGATTTAAGGGGGTTGCGGGCGCCGGGCAGGACCATGGCCAGCACCACCAGCACCGCCGTGACCAGGTTCAGGTCCTGGGCCTTGAGGCCGATGAAGTCGGCGTTGAGTGCCAATGCCACCGCCACCCTGTAAAGGATGGAGCCGACAATGCAGGCGACGGTGGCTCGAAAGATGGTCTTGGGCGTAACCAGGGCTTCACCGCCGATAACCGCTGCAAGCCCGACGACGATGACTCCGACGCCGAGAGTCACGTCGGCGGCCCCCTGGCTCTGGGCGAACAGGGCGCCGGCGACGGCAACGAAAGCGTTGGAAAGGGCCATGCCGCCCAAGATCATGTATCCGGTGTTGATGCCGTTGGCCCGGGCCATGCGCGGGTTGGTGCCGGTGGCCCGCATGGCCAGGCCGATTTCGGAATTGAGGAAACGGTCGAGGATCAGCTTGGCGATGATAACCATCACCAGCAGCACAATCGGCAACGCCACGTAACTGGGGATGGCAAGGTCTTCCAGCGGCTTAAACACTGTTTCCTCGCCCAGCAGCGCCACGTTGGGCCGTCCCATGATGCGCAGGTTGACCGAATAGAGGGCGATCATTACCAGGATGCTGGCCAGCAGATGCAGGATTTTCAGCCTGACGTTTAACCACGCGGTAACCAGCCCGGCTACGCCGCCGCCCAGGGCGGCGGCGCAGGTGGCCAGATAGGGGTTCATTCCGCCGACAATCAGGACCGCCGCCACGGCGGCACCCATGGGGAAGCTGCCGTCCACGGTCAGGTCCGGGAACTGAAGCACCCGGAAGGAAAGAAAAACGCCCAGGGCCACCAGGCCGAAGATCAGGCCGACTTCAACGGCGCCGAGAAACGCAATCAGGCTCATGATTGGCTCATGACCGACCTTGGCGGTTTTCAGCTAACGGAAGCGTGCTTTTCCACACTGTCTACTTGACCACGTTTTTGGCTTTGTCGATCAGCGCTTGAGAAATAGTGACACCCATAGCCGTGGCCGATTTCAGATTGACCGCAAGTTCCAGCTTTTTGACCAGGCTGACGGAAATATCGCCGGGTTTGGCGCCATTGAGAATTTTTGCCACCATCTGGCCCGTTTCCCGGCCGACGTCATAGTAATTGAACCCAAGGGCGGCGACGGCGCCCCGGGGAACGGAATCCGTATCGCCGGCAAACACCGGGATCTTGGCGTCCATGCCGACCTTGACCACGGCCTCGAAGGCGGAAATCACGGTATTGTCGGTGGGGATATAAATGGCGTCCACCTTGCCGACCAGGGAACGGGCGGCGGCCAGCACATCGCCCGATTTGGTTGCGACGGCGACGGTTACGGTCATGCCCAGTTTAGGAGCCTCATTCTTGACCATGTTGACCAGGGAGACGGAATTGGCTTCGCCCGGGTTGGAAACCACGCCCAGGCGTTTGGTCCCCGGGGCCACGTCCTTGATAAGTTTTAAGTGGGCGGGGATGGGCGACATGTCGGAAATGCCGGTGACGTTTCCGCCCGGCTTGGCCCAATTATTGACCAGCTTGGCACCGACGGGATCGGTGACAGCGCTGAACACCAGCGGGATGCTTTTGGTTGAGGCGGCCACGGTCTGCGCCGAAGGGGTAGCGATGGCGACAATTACGTCAGGACTTTCGCCGACGAACTTCTTGGCGATCTGAGCTGCGGTGGCGCCGTTGCCCTGGGCATTTTCATAGGTCCATTTCAGGTTCTTGCCTTCTATGAAGCCGGCTTCAGCGAGGGCGTCCTTGACCCCCTTGCGGGCGGCATCCAGGGCCGGGTGTTCGACTATCTGGGTGATGGCGACGTGCTTTTCCGCCGCCGCCGCGGTCGTGGTGAGCGCCGGTGCGGCTATAGCCAGTGGCACGGCAAAGGCGAACGCGGCGAATCCAAAACGAATGGCTTTCATGATGGCCTCCCAAGCCCGAGTTTGGGCATTCTTGGTTGGGGGGCCCAATTGGCCCCGGTTGGCCAATAG
>JAOUPW010000638.1 GCA_029879665.1 Rhodospirillales bacterium
CGCCTTGACCCTGGGGGTTATGATCGCCGTGGTGGTGGCGACCGTGATCACGCAGCAATCCCTCGGCCATTCCTTTTTCACCTTGCAACTGGAACGACGCGGCCTTGATCTCAAGGGCGGCTACGCGGCGACGTTGTTGCGCATGCAAAGTGTGCGTCAAGTGATGTCATCGGAGAGTGAGTTGGTGTCGCCCGATGTCAGCCTGCAGGAACTACGCCTGATGCTGCAAAAATCAAAATCGGGAGAACTATTCGTGGTTCGCGGCAACGGCGAATTGTACGGCACCATTACGCTTGCGGATTTGAGCGAAGTCGCCTTCGATCATGATATGGACGATCTGATCAAAGCCGGTGATGTTGCCCGACTGCATCCACCGGTGGTGATGGTGGACGATAATCTGGAAACGGCGCTCGGCGTGATGCGTGATACCGGCGAAGAACACATTGCCGTGGTCGAGGATAAAGAATCGCGGATATTCCTCGGCTGCATCCATGAACGCAATGTGGTAACCGCGTACAACCGATCGTTGGTGGAAGTTCGCGACGAGGAACACAACTGATTTTTTATTTTATCTGCTCCTGATCTGTTTCCCGGTTCAAATTCAGCCATTGGTATCGGCTGGTGGATTTAACCATCACCGTTTCAATTTCGAGTGTGCCCTTGTCCGGGCGCACAAGGTCGAGGGCAACCGTTGTGCCCGCCTCACCCTGGGCCCAAGCCCGGCGGTAGAATTCCTCCAGGCTGTTTACCCGTCTGCCGGCGACGCCGAGGATGACGTCGGCGGGATGGATGCCGGCTTCATCCGCCGGGCCGCCCGGGGAGACGCTGATAACCACTACCCGGCCGGACGCATCGTCAACCCGCGTTCCCAGCCATGGACGCGCCGGTTTAGCCGGGCGGCCGTGTTTAAGCAGGTCCATCAGAATCGGTTTCAGGCTGTTGATGGGAACGAACATGTTGCCCGGCGCCGGGGTATCGCGGCGAACCGCGTCGTTGACGAACAAAGAGCCGATGCCGAGCAATTTGCCGTCCCGTCCGATCAGGGCGGCGCCGCCGTACTGGCGGTGCGGCGGCATGGTGAAAATAGCGTCTTCCAGCAGGTATTCCCAATAACCGGCGAAGGTGCGCTGCTCCGCGATTCGAACCCCGACCATGGGCCGGGTGCCTTCAAAGCTGACGGCCAACGCCGGTGTGCCGGGAATAAGGTCTGCGGAATCGCCCAGTTCGATGGGCGGAATGTCGAGGGGGCGTGCCGCGCGCAACAAACCAAAGCCGGTGTCATGATCATAGCCGACCACCGCTGCCGGAACCGGCACTTTATCCGGCCCGATCACTTCCGCTGAGGTCGCCTGTAAGATCAGGTAGCCGATAGTCAGCACCAGGCCGTTGGCGTCGATCACAACCCCGCTGCCTTCCCGTTCGGGGCCGAGGAAGCGGGCGGTGCGGGCATCGGCGGGAATCTTGGCGCGAATGCCGACCACGGAACGCAACGGATTGACGGGGCTCTGCTTGGCATCCTCAGCCGCAGCAGCCAGGGACGGCAAGACCGGAGCCCACGCCAGCGCCGCCCAGAACAGGGCGGCGGCTAGAACTTTGGTCAAAACCTTGAGAAATCCGAACGTAATGTTAGGTAAAGCCTGCATGGAGCCTGCCTCCAGGGGAACGGCTTATTCTACCAATCCGTTCATTCTGGGGGAAGGTGTATCAAAGTCACGGATTCGTGTCCCGCGCATGGGACATGGCCTTGGCGCGTGCTATATAATGTCCATGACCGATTCGTTTGAATTAGAGGATTCGCCTGCCCGGCTCCAGCCCCGGACCGAGGCCCGGCATCTGGAGAACCTGAACGATACCCAAAGGGATGCCGTCGCCGCCACCGACGGCCCGGTTCTGGTGCTGGCCGGCGCCGGTACCGGCAAAACCCGGGTTCTGACCACGCGGCTTGCACACATCCTGATGCAGGGACTGGCCAGTCCGTGGGAGGTTCTGGCGGTGACCTTCACCAACAAGGCGGCGCGCGAGATGCAGGGGCGTGTCGCCCATTTGCTGGGGCGTAATATCGAAG
>JAOUPW010000056.1 GCA_029879665.1 Rhodospirillales bacterium
CTTCGTTTTCGTTTTCGTTTTCTTTTCCTTGGCGGGTAAATTTCCGGCGAAGTCCACGGCGCGGGCGATCCATCCGTCCAGGGCGCGTTTGGTCTTCATCCCTTCGGGCATAACCACCACGAAGCCTCTCAATGCCTTGCCGGTGAAATCGAAAGGCTTTGTGTTTTTTCGTTTCAGCAGTTCGGCGTACTCCTCCGGCCCGGCGCGGATAACCAAGCGGTCGGCAAGTACACCGCAGCACATGTTGCCGTCCAGCATGAAGCAGAGCCCGCCGAACATCTTGCGTTCGCTGTATCCCGGCCGGCCTGTGAGCTGTGCCCGCACCCGATCGCCCAGTTTTTCGTCATAGGCCATGTGAAGTCATCAATCCATCGGTGTCATTCGGGAGGGCGCCAGGGGTGGTATTTTTAGAACTTAGGCCGATCCGGCGTCCTTCATGTGCCAAAGTCGCCGAACAGGCCCCAACTGATCATCAACTCGCTTAGGGTTACCGCAAAATCCTGACGCTTTTCAACTACGGATATGTTGTTCGGCAAGCCTTCCAGATGGGCGTTTCCCTTTTCGTAACTTGTGAAGAGGGCGAAACGCGTATCTTTTAATTTGTCGATATTGCTAAAAACATTCGCCAGTTCCGGCCCGGTGAATGGGGTCATATCGTAATTGACGAAAACGAATTCGGGCTTGATGTCCATCGCCACCGACAGGGCTTCAATGCTGTCATAGGCGCGCAGGACGTGAAAGCCGCAGGACACGAGTTCCCTGGCGACCAGTTTGCGTTGAAGCCCAGCGGGCATCACCAATAGCACCCTGACGTTGCGCATTTCCTGAGATGAAATTTCGTTCGGTTGCCCCGACGGCAGGTCTTTTAAAAGGGCTTCGCTCCTGCCTTTGGCAATTGATTCGCCGGAAGCGATCAGGTCGGCCATCAAATCGAGATAAGTCCGAATATCCTTGATGGTTTCGGTCTTGATTTGGTCGAAATTCGACAGGTAATCCTCCAGCATATGCGCGACGCGCCCGGTCAGGGGAAAACCGAACGTCGCCCCCTGGCCCTTGATGTTGTGGATGTTGCGTTGAATGCTAAAGAGATCGTCTTCGACGAATTCTCGGCCGGATTCCAGCCAATCCAGCTTGACCTCGATGTCATCGATCTGGTCGCGGGCGGACGCGACGAATTCCGCGCTCAGGCGGGCAAGAACATCGTCAACGGCGCTTGTATTCACTTCGAGCAAGGATCCGGCGTTCCTATTCATCCAGTGCGGCATTTACAGATGGGGATCGGGATCGGACCTGACAATACATAGGCGTGTCTGTACGAGAAGATATCCGAATTATTGCACGTTATGGTATTAATGGGAATTAATCTCAGAATTCATCTCTGGACCAAGTAAGAATAAATCGCCCTGAGACCCTGAAAACCCTATAAATCGTGACCATGACAAACGAAAAAGCCGGGAACCTCCCCCCCGTTCTCATCGTCGCCGGGCCCACCGGCAGCGGCAAATCGGCGCTGGCCATGGATGCGGCGGAAGAATTCGACGGCGTGGTCATCAATGCCGACAGCATGCAGGTGTACCGGGAACTGCGGGTGCTGACGGCGCGCCCTTCGCAAGAAGACGAAACCCGGGTGCCCCATCGCCTGTTCGGGGCGCTGCCGGCGGCGGAGGCTTGTTCCGCCGGGCGCTGGCAGAAGCTGGCGGCGTCCGAGATCCATGCCGCCCATGGTGCGGGTCGGTTGCCCATCGTCACCGGCGGCACCGGGCTTTATCTCAAGGCCCTGACCGAAGGGCTGAACGACATTCCGGAGGTTCCGAAGGAGATCCGCGACGGGGTTCTCGCCCTGCGCGAAGAAATCGGGCCTGAAGCCTTCCATGGCGAAGTGGCGGCGGTGGACCCCAACGCGGCGGCGCGAATCCCCGCAGGGGATGCCCAGCGCCTGATCCGCGCCCTGGAAGTCTTCCGCGCCACCGGCAAGACGCTCTCTTACTGGCAGACTCAACCCAGCCCCGGTCCGGCGGTGGCGGCGCGCTTCGCCACTCTCGTCCTGGTTCCGCCCCGCGACGTTCTCTATGCAGCGCTTGAGGCCCGTTTCGATCGGATGATGTCTCAGGGTGCCCTGGACGAAGTAGCGGCGCTGGCCGCCCTGGGGCTTGATCCGGCGTTGCCGGCCATGAAGGCGCTGGGGGTGCCGGAACTGATCAGGCACCTGAACGGTGAGATCAGCGTGGACGAAGCCGTCGCCGCTGCCAAGCAGGCTACCCGCAACTTCGCGAAGCGACAATTAACGTGGATTAACAATCAGATAGATGATGCTCGGATATGGCCTGCGCAATATTCGGAAAGATTTTGCTCAGAAATCTTTTCATTTATTCGTCGGTTTCTGTTGACCGGGGATAAGTGAAGGACTAATTTGCCTTCGCACGCGGACGGGGACCCCTTTTTGGAACCCAAATCCGCATGGAACTGATTGAAACTGGGCGATTTCTGACTGCTTGACCGGAGTGAAGGCCGCCTTAATCGGCGGCCCTAATTTGTTTTCGCAGTTGCAGCAACAGACGAACGCTACGGACGGTTACCGAGGATGCGACCATGAACGAGAAGAGACAGATGAACGGATCGGAATTACTCGTCAAGGCCCTGCAGGACCAGGGCGTGGAAGTTATTTTCGGCTATCCCGGTGGCGCCGTGCTGCCGATCTATGACGCCTTGTTCCATCAGAACAAGATTCGCCACATCCTCGTTCGCCAGGAAGGCGGTGCCGTGCACGCGGCGGAAGGCTACGCGCGGACCACCGGCAAGGTCGGCGTGGTGCTGGTCACTTCCGGTCCGGGCGCGACCAACGCGGTCACCGGCCTGACCGACGCCCTGATGGACAGTATTCCCCTGGTCTGCATCACCGGCCAGGTGCCGACGCATTTGATCGGCAACGACGCGTTCCAGGAAGCGGATACCACCGGCATCACCCGGCCCTGCACCAAGCACAATTATTTGATCAAGGATGTGAAAAACGTCGCCCGCGTGGTCCACGAAGCCTTTCATGTGGCGCGTTCCGGCCGACCCGGTCCGGTGGTGATCGATTTTCCCAAGGACGTTGCCATGGGCCTGGGCGATTACATTCCGCCGGCCAAGGCCCAGCACAAGACCTACAATCCTCAGATCAAGGGCGACCTCGGTAAGATCAAGGAAGCCGTCAAGATGCTGGCGGGGGCAAAGAAACCGGTCATCTATGCCGGCGGCGGCGTCGTCAATTCCGGGCCCGGGGCGTCCCAGCTTCTGACCGAGTTCACGCGCCTGAGCGGATTTCCCTGCACCCTGACCCTGATGGGTCTCGGCGCCTTCCCCGGGTCCGACAAGCAGTTCCTGGGCATGCTCGGCATGCACGGCACCTATGAAGCCAATATGGCGATGCACGATTGCGACGTCATGTTCTGCGTCGGCGCGCGCTTCGATGATCGGATCACCGGGCGGCTGGATGCCTTCGCGCCGGGTGCCAGGAAAATCCATATCGACATCGATCCCTCGTCCATCAACAAGAACGTGCCCGTGGAACTGGGTATCGTCGGCGACGTCGGCCATGTCCTGGAAGACTTGATAAAGATCTGGAAATCGACCCAGGCCAAGCCCGACAAGAAGGCGATCGAGGCGTGGTGGAAACAGATCGGCAAATGGCGCGAACGGGACTGCCTGCGTTACGACCGGGACGACAAAGTGATCAAGCCGCAATTCGCGCTTGAACGCCTGTACGAACAGATCAAAGGCCGCAAAGACGTCTTCTTCACCACCGAAGTGGGCCAGCACCAGATGTGGGCGGCGCAGTTCCTGAAGTTTGAAAAGCCCAACCACTGGATGACTTCCGGCGGGCTTGGCACCATGGGTTACGGTCTGCCGGCGGCCATGGGCGTGCAGGTCGCGCACCCGGACGCGTTGGTAATCGATATCGCCGGCGAAGCATCACTGCTTATGAACATTCAGGAAATGTCCACCCTTGCCCAGTACAAGTTGCCGGTGAAGGCGTTCGTGCTCAATAACCAGTATCTCGGCATGGTGCGCCAGTGGCAGGAACTGCTGCACGGCGCGCGCTACGCCGAAAGCTACATGGAAAGCCTGCCCGATTTCGTCAAACTGGCTGAATCCTTCGGCGCCGTCGGCCTGCGCGCGAGCAAGCCCGACGAAGTTGATGACGTGATCAAGGAAATGATCGCCACCGACAAAACGGTGATCGCCGATATCTGCGTCGATCAGATGGAAAACTGCTATCCGATGATCCCTTCGGGGGCGGCACACAACGAAATGCTGTTTAGCCCGAATGATGCGGCGCAACAACCGGTCTCCGAAGAAGGCATGGTTCTGGTATAAGTCAGGTGCGCCAGAATTTTACAAAATTTCAGGCGAACCAATGCGGGAATAGATAACGTGAATATAAAGTCCGACGTTGAAAACACTCATACGATTGCCGTCCTGGTGGATAACGAACCGGGGGTGCTGGCGCGCGTTATCGGACTTTTTTCCGGGCGCGGCTACAACATCGAAAGCCTGACCGTGGCCGAGGTTCAGCACGAAGCCGGCCTCTCTCGCATTACCATTGTCACCACCGGTACGCCCATGATCATCGAACAGATCAAGGCGCAATTGGGACGTTTGGTGCCGGTGCACGGGGTTAGCGACCTGACCGTCGAAGGTCCTCATGTCGAGCGCGAACTGGCGCTGATCAAGGTTGGCGGCACCGGAGAGGTGCGGGTGGAAAGCCTGCGTATCGCTGATATCTTCCGCGCCCGCGTGGTCGACAGCACGAATGAATCATTCGTTTTCGAGATCGTCGGCGACACCGGCAAGCTGGATGCTTTTATCGATCTGATGAAGCCTCTGGGACTGCTTGACGTGTCGCGAACAGGAGTCGTCGCCATCTCGCGCGGCACCGGAGCTTTGTAAACTTTTTTAAACTGACTGTTACTCATGGAATTCTGGAAGGGAAGCCATCATGCGCGTTTATTATGACAGGGATGCCGACGTCAACCTGATCAAATCGAAAAAGGTTGCCATCGTCGGCTACGGCAGCCAGGGCCATGCCCATGCGCTCAACCTACGCGACAGCGGAGCCAATAACGTGGTCGTCGCGCTGCGCGAAGGATCGGGCAGCATCAAGAAGGCGGAAGCGGAAAAATTCAAGGTCATGACCCCGGCGGAAGCCGCCAAGTGGGCCGACGTAGTGATGATGCTGACTCCCGATGAAGGACAGTCCAAAATCTACCGCGAGGATTTGCACGAGAACATGCGTCCCGGTTCGGCCATTGCCTTTGCCCACGGGCTCAATGTTCACTTCCGCCTGATTGAACCGCGCACCGATATCGACGTTTTCATGATTGCGCCCAAGGGGCCCGGCCACACGGTGCGCGGCGAATATTCCCGTGGCGGCGGCGTTCCCTGCCTGGTCGCGGTGGAGCAAAATCCCTCCGGTAACGCGCTGGAAGTGGCGCTGTCCTATGCCTCGGCCATCGGCGGCGGACGTTCCGGCGTGATCGAGACCACGTTCAAGGAAGAATGCGAAACCGACCTCTTCGGCGAGCAGGCGGTGCTCTGCGGTGGGCTTACCCACCTGATCATGGCCGGTTACGAAACCCTGATCGAAGCCGGCTACGCGCCGGAAATGGCGTATTTCGAGTGTGTGCACGAGGTCAAGCTGATTGTCGACCTGATTTATGAAGGCGGCCTCGCCAACATGCGCTATTCAATCTCCAACACGGCGGAATACGGCGATTACACGTCCGGTCCCCGGGTGGTCGACGCCAAGACCAAGAAACGCATGAAAGGCATTCTTGACGATATCCAGTCGGGCCGCTTCGCGCGCGACTGGATGCTGGAAAACGCCGCCGGCCAGCCCAGCTTCAAGGCCATGCGCCGCCGCTCCGCCGCCCATGATATCGAGGCCACCGGCGCCAAATTACGCGGTATGATGCCCTGGATCACCGCCGGCGCCCTGGTGGATAAGGACAAAAACTAGAGGGTTTTTGATCCTTTCGACGATAGAAAGGCCCGGTTCTCCCCGGAGACCGGGCCTTTTGCTGCCGGTTTGTTGAGGGAGGAGGTGAAAATCTTCCAATATCTTGGTATAAACAGGAGTTTGTTAGTATTGATTTAAAATATATCTGGGAAGTTCCGGTTGAATCCCATTTTTTGAACTTAGTTATAGTTGGAAGAATCTCATGAGCGGACGGCGAGACGAAAGTGCCAGATAAAGAGATCGAAAACGATAAACGCCGCGCCCCGCGCTGGAAGGTTTTTGAAATTGCCAGCGTGAGTAGCGGGGGGCGTTCGGAGGCGTGCGTGATCGACAACGTTTCCGATACCGGAGCCCTGGTGAGCTCTGAATTGGTCCTGGCGCCGGGCGATAATGTGATTTTCGACCTGGAAGGATTTGGCAAGATTCCGGCGACGGTGGCGTACATACGCGATACCTACCAGGGGCTCGCCTTCAACATGGATGAGGAGATGGCCGCCCGATTCGCCGCGTGGGTCGCGGAAGTTGAAAAAGAAGACTGAATTACCGCCTGACAGTCCTAATCCTCCGGTTTGCCCTGATTATTTATGAGCGCCCCCTGATGGTTCATAAAACCCACGGAAAATCAGGTTGACAGCATCTCGCAATTTCTGCCTTTATGCCTATATTGAGCATGTGGATAACATCGAACTGCGGTCTAAAAGCGTTAAATATGAGGGATTTTGAAGCCATTTCGCGCATTTTACCGGCCCCGGACTGCGGGGCCCGGACCCGTTCGCTCACGTCCCTCCTGCTCCTCCTTGACGGGAACCTTCGACTTAGGTGCCCCTGACCGCCCTATGCCGCATGGCCTTGGCTCTGCGGTTCGCGTTCAGGGGAAAGTGACTATGACCAGAACCCAGTCAACTGCCCTAAGTTAAATGAAGGATGAGACCCATGAGCACCAATTCCGATTCTAACCGAATCATAATATTCGACACCACCTTGCGCGATGGCGAGCAGTCGCCGGGCGCGTCCATGAATCTGGACGAAAAGAAACGGATTGCCCTCGTTCTTGAGGAAATGGGCGTGGACGTTATCGAGGCGGGGTTTCCGATCGCGTCGGACGGCGATTTCGAAGCCGTCAACGAAATCGCCAAAATTGTTACCGGGTCTACTGTCTGCGGTCTCGCGCGCGCCGTGCACGGCGATATCGACCGGGCGGCGGAAGCGATCAAGCCGGCGAAGCGCGGGCGTATCCATACCTTTATCTCGACCAGTCCGCTGCATATGAAATACAAGCTGCAGATGGAACCGGAAGACGTGCATGCTGCCGTCATCGACAGCATCAAGTACGCGCGCAAGTTCACCGATGATGTCGAATGGTCGCCGGAAGACGGTTCGCGCACCGAGCACGATTTCCTCTGCCGTTGTGTCGAATCGGCGATCAAGGCGGGGGCCGGCACCATCAACATTCCCGATACCGTCGGCTATGCGGTGCCTCAGGAATTCGGCGCTCTCATCGAGATGCTGTTCAACCGGGTGCCGAATATCGACAAAGCGGTGATTTCCGTTCATTGCCATAATGACCTCGGCCTGGCGGTGTCCAATACCCTAGCCGCTTTTCAGGCCGGCGCCCGGCAGGTGGAATGCACCATCAACGGCCTTGGCGAACGCGCCGGCAACGCGGCAATGGAAGAAGTTGTCATGGCCATCAAGACCCGCAATGACAGGCTTCCGTTTACCTGCAATATCAAAACCGAACAGATTATGAAGGCGTCCCGTCTGGTTTCCGCGATTACCGGATTCAGCGTACAGCCGAACAAGGCTATCGTCGGCGCCAACGCCTTCGCCCACGAATCGGGCATTCATCAGGATGGCATGCTCAAGCATTCCGGAACCTATGAAATCATGACTCCCGAATCCGTGGGCCTGACAAAATCGACTCTGGTGCTGGGCAAGCATTCCGGACGTCACGCATTTAAGGAAAAATTGCAGAGTCTCGGCTACGGCGATCTTGGCGAAAATTCGGTTCAGGTCGCCTTTAAGCGCTTCAAGGATCTGGCCGACAAGAAAAAGGAAGTTTTTGACGAAGACATCGTCGCTCTCGTCGATGACGAGGTGCTGCGCGACAACGACCGCATCCGGCTGATCTCTATGGAAGTCCTGTGCGGCACCGCCCATCGCCCGCCGAAAGCTGAAATGGAACTGGAAATCGACGGCAAAAACAAGGATTGCAAGGCAACCGGGGACGGCCCGGTGGACGCCGCCTTCAACTGCGTCAAGGCGCTTTTTCCTCACCAGGCCCGCCTCCAGCTCTATCAGGTCCATGCGGTGACCGGGGGAACCGACGCCCAGGCCGTGGTCACGGTCAGGCTGGAGGAAAGAGGCAAGACCGTGATCGGCCAGGGG
>JAOUPW010000639.1 GCA_029879665.1 Rhodospirillales bacterium
TGACGAATCTTGTCCTGTTCGTGGCTGCTCAGGCCGGGGGCAAGTTTAGCAATTTTCTTGGCTAAGGCGGCACGAACATCGAGATCTGAATCCCGGGCCAGGAGCAGGTCAATCTGGCCCAGAGGTGCGGTATTCGCGGCGATGGTTTTGCGAACGCCCGGGTCCGGATGGCGCGCCATCTTCTCCGCTTCTTCGTAAGAAATATGTCTTTTCTTTCCCATTAGAGAAAGCAGACGGCTTATCAGGCTGGCCATTAGTTCCGATCCAATGCTCCGTGGGAAACAGTAAAATAGTAAGCACGGGATATTATTACAACAAATGGCGTTAGACCGAAGAAGAGAAAAACTCCAGCTGCCACTCCATCTCGCTTTCGGTTAACGGATATTCCCCATCTGTTGTGGCTTTCAGGGCCTTCAGCGGCGATATACGGCCCAATTTCGTCTGGACTTGAACCGCGAATTCCATTGAAAGTCCCGCTTTCCAAATCAGAGAAACAACCCCCTTGGGATTTTGCGAGGCAATTATTTTTTGAATCGATTTGGTTCCAAGGTCACTTCTCACGATCAGCCCGGCCAGAACAAAGGCGGCATCATTGGATAGCAATGCATGAACCAGGACATTTTCTCCAAGCTTTCCCGATTGGTGCAACCGTTTGGCAACCTCAACCGGAAGGGCCGCGGGCACGGATAGCATCGCCAGCGACTCATCAAACCCGCCTTTATTCTCGTCGGTGTAATTTTCCCCGCTCCCCTTACTCACCCGTTGCTGGACAATGGCTTTCACCGCTTCAAGCGTGTTCACGTCAAGGTCGGACCTTTCCTGCAGCATCCCCAGAAGATTGTCGGCAACCACGCGGGCAAGACGCTGTGACGACTTAGCCGATAAATGTGGCCGACCGACCAGAGGCGCATGCCACAGCTGGATTGAATCAGCCCGTTCTACCAGGCTGTCAAGGGTCGCTTCGCGGATCTGGGCGCTATGGTTGCCAAGAAGATCGGCAATCGCCCCGATATTATCGGTTGAGGCAACAGCATCGGAAACGGGCTCCGATACGTTCTCGCGCCGGGCGATGGCGCCAAGCCCCCCCTTCGACGGCGGGCCGGCGGAGATAATTTCCAGCAGATCCTCGTCGGTGAGAACCGGCGAAAATTGCAGAATCGGTCCGGCGACCTCCACTTCCGTATCAAGGGCCAGCTTCCGGATAACTTCCGGCGGCGCATCGGTAACGTCTTTTAATGTATCGGAAAGAATTCTGCGGACCTGGACAATCTGATCCCGGGCCAGCACTTCCAGGGTTTCATAGGTTGCCCGCAAAACCCGGTCCTGTTCGTTGGCGCTCAGGCCCGGCGCCAGCCGTACAATTTTTTCCGCAATCCCCGAACGCACTTGCGGGTCGGCATCGGAAGCAAGCTTCAGGTCGGCCAGGCGTGGCGTCGCTGAATTGGAGGCGGCGGCGCGGCGCACCTCCGGGTCCCTATCTTCCGCCAGAAAATAAAGAACTTCCGGCTCGACGTTTATCCGCATAGCCAGAGCGCGTCGAACTTTCGGGTCTTTGTGGCGAGCGAGCTTTTTACATTCCTCGTAGGTAAGCTTTTCCTCCGCGGAACCGCTCATAACCTTGTCTTCCAGAAATCCCAAGTGCTTCTTATTCTCCCTTTTCCGTTTCGCCGGTCGCCGCCGGTCGGGCGAAAGCATACCCCCCCTTGCCCGACTTCTTGACCTGATACATCGCCGCATCGGCCCGAAGCATCAAGTCATCCAGGCTTTCGGTTAAGGCGGGATCGTACATAGCTATGCCGATGGAAAACCCCAAAGGCCGGTCTATATTCCCTGAAAATTGATCCAGTTCTTTACTGGCTTCGATCAATTCCCGAGCGCGCATCTCCGCGACCTTTTCGTCAACCTGATTAAACCAAATGGCGAATTCATCACCCCCTTGACGGACCACGGCATCGCTAGGGCGGGTATGTTTTAGCAATATGTCGCGAACCTTGATAATGGCTTCATCTCCGAGATGGTGCCCAAAAGTATCGTTCACTAATTTGAAGTTATCCAGATCGATG
>JAOUPW010000640.1 GCA_029879665.1 Rhodospirillales bacterium
TTTTTTGAACCTTTTAATCTTGACATTTGCGAAGAATAACACAACGCGCGATTCCCTGAATATCCTTCATAATATCAATGACATGCAGCCTGTTTTTTATGAACAAACCTGAGACATCCCGGGCCTGCCCCACACCGATTTCCACGAACGCCCAGCCTTCCCGAGAAATAATTTTTCCGAGCATCGGCGCCAATAGCCGATAGCAATTTAACCCGTCTTCTCCTCCGTCAAGCGCCAACCGGGGTTCATAGCGCGATACCTCCGGAGAAAGATCGGAGATCTCGGCGGTAGGAATATAAGGCGGATTGCAAACAACAATATCGAACGGCCCCTCAAGGCCATCGCACCAGTTTTCTTTTATAAACTCCACCCGCGGGGAGAGTCCTAAATCGCCGGCATTGCCAATCGCCAAAGCAAGCGCGTCCCCGCTGACATCCACGCCGGTCCCCCTTGAGGCGGGATATTCCTTTAACAAAGACAGCAACAGACACCCGCTGCCGGTGCCTAAATCGAGAATGTTCCAGTTTCGATTTCGTTCCGGCACATGGGACAAAACAGAATCGATGATTGTTTCAGAGTCCGGACGGGGAACCAGGACACCCGGCCCGGCCCTGAATGACAGACTCCAAAATTCCCGTTCCCCCAGAATATAAGCCATGGGCTCACATTTAAGCCGTCGTGTGAGCAGGCTTTCCAGCCGATTCCATTCATTCCCGTTCAGAGTTCGTTCGGAATGGACGAAGGTCATTTCCGGCTCTATTCCGAGGGCTGCGGCGACGAGAAGACGGGATTCCAGCCTGGACTCGGAAAATCCGGCATCCTTCAACCTTCGGGAGACGTCATTAAGAACTTCGGCAACAAAGGGTTGAGATTGCGTGACCGCCTCAATCATGACAGTTCCGCCAGCTTTCCGGCCTGATCCTCAGCGGTTAGCGCATCGACCATTTCATCCAACTCGCCATCCATGATCCTGTCCAGTTTGTGCAGCGTCAGATTGATACGGTGGTCGGTCACCCGGCCCTGGGGAAAGTTGTAGGTCCGGATTCGTTCCGACCGGTCGCCGGATCCAACCTGATTCTTTCGGGTCGCCGCCCGTTCATTGTCCAGCATCTGTCGTTGGTGATCATAGAGCCGGGAGCGCAAGACCCGCATCGCCTTTGCCTTGTTCTTGTGCTGAGATTTTTCATCCTGCTGCGATACAACAATCCCGGAAGGAATATGCGTAATCCGAATCGCGCTGTCCGTGGTATTGACCGATTGTCCGCCGGGACCGCTAGCTCGGAAAACATCAATACGCAGATCCTTATCCTCAATCTTTACATCAACCTCTTCGGCTTCCGGCATCACCGCAACGGTCGCAGCCGAAGTGTGGATGCGCCCGCCGGATTCCGTATCCGGAACCCTTTGCACGCGATGAACGCCGGATTCGAATTTGAGGCGGGCGAAGACGTCGCGCCCGCTAATCGACGCGATTGCTTCCTTGAATCCCCCGATTCCCGTTTCATTAAGGCTCATGATTTCAAATTTCCAGCGTTTTGCTTCCGCATAGCGCTGATACATGCGAAAAAGATCCGCAGCAAATAGAGCTGCCTCCTCGCCGCCGGTTCCGGCGCGGACTTCAAGAATGGCGTTCTTTTCGTCCGCCTCATCCTTGGGCAAAAGAAGAATCTGAACTTGGCGCTCCAGTTCGGGAAGTTTTTCCTTGAGTGAACGAAACTCCTCTTCGGCAATGCTTTTCATTTCCGCATCGCTCTCTTCTTCGCCCATCAAGGATGCCAGATCCTGCATTTCCGATTGAGCTTTACGGAGCCTGTTAATCGCCTCGACCACCGACGTAAGGTCTGCGTATTCCTTGGACATGCGCGCGAAATCGCCGGAAGACGGCGCATTCGGAGAAGCCAATAGGCTTCCAAGTTCCTCATAACGGGCAACAACCCGGGTCAGGCTTTCATCAAGGCTCACGTTTTCTTACCCTTTTTCATTCTCGTCATCATCAAGTCGGAATAACTGGGCGAGAAGTTTTTCCGCGGAGTCCAACTCTCCCTGACCGCCTTCAGCATCC
>JAOUPW010000641.1 GCA_029879665.1 Rhodospirillales bacterium
CCCGACTACCTTCTTAAACAACGGGTCGTTCTGATGAGCCTTTGTTGTTGGCGCCTTGGGGGCGTTGAATGAGACCCGGTATCTCCACTTTGAGCTCCTGTGTTTAAGTCATGGTTTTGGTTGTGTGGGCCTTGCGGGCGTTAAATCGCTCCGCATAAGTGGGGGATAACAATTGTTGTCAGATAATTACAGGTAAAATGAAACACGGATCCAATCCCAGACGGTCGCGTTCTCGCGGCAATGGTAAAAGAAGCCCGTCAAAAAACTCAACCTTTGAAAGCAACGGTCCGGAGGTAAAAGTCCGGGGTACCGCGCAGCAGGTTCTCGAAAAATATCTCAGCCTTGCCAGGGATGCGTCTTCCGCCGGCGACCGAATTCTTTCCGAAGGTTATTTCCAGTTTGCCGAACATTACTACCGGATTCTGAATGCTGATGGTGGTGGTCTGCAGAACGACCAAGGTCGGGGCGAACATGGCCATGGCCGGGACCGACAGCATCGAGTGGAATCCGAGCCCCCTAGCGGGCAGGGAAACGGCACTCCCCGAAACGAAGGAGTCCAAGATGAGGGCACCCCATACGAAGGCGGCCAAAATGGAGACTCCCAAAACAATCGTCCTCAAAACGAAGGTGCGCAAAGCAGGGGCGGGCAAAACAGGGATAAAGTAAAAACAGCCATTCCGGAAAAGCCCCCTGTCGAGGTCGCGCCCGAAAAAGAAGAAGGTCCTGCGTCCAAGCCTGCTGAGCCCAAACCCAAGGCCAAAACGCGCTCACGGGGAAGGCCAAAATCCAAACCTGCGCCGGAGGCCGAGGCCCCTTCAACTTAGGGCGAAGACGCGTCTTAAGGTTGGGTTAAATTTGGCATAATTCGCCCAAGTTGAGATCGTTAAGGCCCTTGAGGCTCGTCCGTTACCCGCCAATTTCAAATTTTTCCTACCGCTTGCGATGGTTCTGAAATGGGCCATATTAGGGATGAACTCCTTAATATATGAGGGGTATTCGCGCGGCCCTGAGCATGGGGGGGCGCGAAGCCCTGTCAGCAAAGAGGTTAGGGAAAAATGGAATTTGAGAAATTCACCGAACGGTCCCGGGGATTTATCCAATCCGCGCAGGGGCTGGCGTTGCGCTCCAGCCATCAGCAGCTTACCCCGCTTCATATTCTCAAGGTTTTGCTCGATGACGAGGAAGGTTTGGCCGGCAACCTGATTCGTGCCGCCGGCGGCGATCCGGCGCGGGCGAAAAAGACGGTTGCCGTCGAACTCGAAAAACTGCCCAAGGTCGAAGGCTCAGGCGCCACCCAGGTTTACCTGTCTTCCGAAACCGCGCGTTTATTTGAGCAAGCCGAACAAATCTCGAAAAAAGCAGGCGACAGTTTTGTTACCGTTGAACGGATTCTTCTGGCTCTTGCCCTCGCCGTCGAAACGCCCGCTGCCACGGCTCTCAGCGCCGCCGGCGTGTCTCCGCAAAAACTGAACGCGGCCATTGAAGAGATACGCAAGGGACGCACTGCTTCATCGGCAACGGCTGAGGATTCCTACGATGCGTTAAAAAAATACGCCCGCGACCTGACCGCTGCCGCGGCGGAAGGGAAAATTGATCCGGTTATCGGGCGCGACGAGGAAATCCGCCGGACCATTCAGGTTCTCTCGCGGCGGACTAAAAATAATCCGGTGTTGATAGGTGAGCCTGGCGTTGGCAAGACCGCCATCGCCGAAGGCTTGGCCCAGCGGATCGTTAACGGCGATGTTCCGGAAAACCTGTTGGGAAAGAAGCTCATGGTTCTGGACCTTGGTGCGCTGGTTGCCGGCGCCAAGTTCCGGGGCGAATTCGAGGAGCGGCTCAAGGCGGTCCTCACCGAGGTCACGGAAGCCGCCGGCGAAATCGTTCTATTTATCGATGAAATGCACACCCTTGTCGGCGCTGGAGCCGCCGAGGGCAGCATGGATGCCTCCAATCTGCTCAAGCCGGCTTTGGCGCGTGGAGAACTTCACTGCATCGGCGCGACCACCCTAAACGAATACCGCAAGAATGTGGAAAAGGATGCTGCCCTGGCGCGGCGGTTC
>JAOUPW010000642.1 GCA_029879665.1 Rhodospirillales bacterium
CGGGACATTTCCCATTCCTCGGTCGAACGGATGATTGCGCCGGACGCCACCATCACCCTCGACTTCGCCCTTAAACGCCTGACCGGGGTAGTCGACAAGATGTTGGTATATCCGGAGAACATGCAGAAAAACCTGGATCAACTGGGTGGACTGGTTTTTTCGCAGCGGGTGTTACTGGAACTGACCCAGGCTGGAATGAGCCGCGAAGACGCCTATAAAACGGTTCAGCGCAACGCCATGAAAGTGTGGAAGGAGGGGGCAAGCTTTCTTGATCTTCTGAAAGCGGACAGTGACGTCACCAAGCACCTGAACGCGGACCAGTTGAACAAACTGTTCGACATGAATTATCATACCAAGAACGTGAACGCCATTTTCGAGCGTGTGTTCAAATGACAAAATCCATTCTGTATGATCATACCGACTTGTCGCTGGGGCTGAGCCGCAAGCTTGCCGACGGGATCACGACTCGCATTTTTTCCGGTGACAATGTGATGCTGTCTCTGGTTACGTTGGAGGCGGGTAGCATCGTTCCCGAACATTATCACCCGGAAGAACAGTGGGGATATCTGCTGGAAGGGGATCTGATCTTGATTCAGGATGGTGAAGAAATACAAATCAAGGAAGGTGATTTCTGGCAAACGCCTTCGAACGCCCCGCACGCCTTCCGCACCGGACCGAGAGGCGCAAAAACAATCGATATATTCAGCCCGCCCCGGGAAGAATACAAGAAGCCGGGAGAAGGCTTCGGCGGCGGGAATTCCTGATTAACGGCTCCGGTCGTCTATTTAATCGCCAACCTTGGTGTGATTGGAGCCGAGTGCTTCGGGGTACTCGCTTTTGACCTGATCGACCGCGGTGGCAAAAAGGCTGTCGATCTGCTTGCGGACTTCGGATTCATCGACCCCGACCTTGCGTTCCCTCAAATCCTGCATCACCTTGCGCACAACATCCTCGATGCCGGGTTCTTCCAGATCGGCCATGACGACTTCCTTGGCATAGGCGTTGGCTTCTTCGCCGGCCATGCCCATTTTTTCCGCCACCCAAAGCCCTAACAGCTTGTTGCGACGGGATTCCGCTTTGAACTTTAGCTCCGCGTCCAGCTTGAACTTGGCCTCGAAACTCTTTTCACGGTCTTTGAAGGTATCGCTCATGGATGCAGTCCCCAGTTATTTTCTCATTACAATGTATGAATATTGCTCCCTTTGCGCAATGTAAAGACGCCGCTTTTTTATCGTGTCTCGGCAGATTAGGATTGGGAACCATGTGCACCTTCGTCATTCTTCGCCGTCCCGGCCACCCCTGGCCGGTCCTCATCGCCGCCAATCGCGATGAAATGTCCGGTCGGCCGTGGGATTCCCCCGGCCGCCACTGGTCCGATCGCGCCCACGTAACGGCGGGGCTGGACCGGGAAGCCGGCGGCACCTGGCTCGGCGTCAACGACGATGGCCTGTGCGCGGGCGTCCTCAACCGGCTCCACACTCTCGGCCCCAAAGCCGGCTTCCGATCCAGGGGCGAGTTGCCGCTGGAGGCGCTGGACCATGCCGAAGCCGGCATCGCGGCGGAAGCATTGTCGAATCTTGACCCCGATGCCTACCGTCCCTTCAACATGGTCATCGCCGACGCCTTCGAAGGCTATGTCCTCACCTCGACGGGAATGGAGGGCGATGGAATCCGGGTCCGAAAAATCGATAATGGACTTTCCATGATCACCGCCCATGACCTGAACGACATGACATCACCGCGCATGCGCCATTATTTACCCAAGTTCCGGGCCGCCCCGGTTCCCGACCCGGACCGGGACGGAGGCCAAGGCTGGGCCCCCTGGCGGGAATTGATGGCGTCTCGGGAAAGCGCCACCGCCAATGAGCCGGGCGGCGCCATGACTTTCACCGGAAAGAACGGCTTCGGCACGGTTTCATCCTCCCTGATCGCGCTGCCGGGCCACCCCGATGCCCTTTCCGGGGCGCGCAGAAGGTCTCAATGGCTGTTTGCCGCCGGACCACCGGACAGCACACCCTTTTTTCCGGTTGCCGGGCTCTGAGAACCGCTTCTCCCT
>JAOUPW010000057.1 GCA_029879665.1 Rhodospirillales bacterium
ACGAATTTAATAAACAGCCGGTTGAAAAGACCATCGAAACAATAGGTCAGGACAAGAATGGTAATGAAATTCCTCTGGAAATCTCGCTTTCTGATTGGAATTCGGATAACCGTAAGTTTTTTACGGCAATAATCAGGGACGTAACCGCCCGAAAAAATTATGAGCAGGAACTGCGTAATATTGGCGAAAAATACCAATCTATCATCAATACCACTTCCGAAGGATATTGGCTTCTTGACCGCAATCTCAACACCATAGAGGTCAACGATTCTCTTTGTGAAATGCTTGGGTATTCCCGCGATGAGATGATTGGAAAAAAACCAAGAGATTTCGTCGATGAAGAAAACGCCCAAATATTCGCCGCCCAACATGCGGCGCGTGAAAAAGTTGATCAACGAAAATATGAAGTTACCCTTTTGGGAAAAAACGGCGAAAAAATATATTCCGTTTTTAATGCGACATCCTTGCGGGATCCGGATGGCAACCTGGCGGGATCTTTTGCGTTTGTCAGTGATATTTCAATCCATAAGCGGGCTGAGGAAGTGCTGATCGAAGCCAAGGCCCACGCCGACGCTGCAAATCGTGCAAAATCGGAATTTCTTTCGTCCATGAGTCACGAACTCAGGACGCCGATGAACGCCATTCTTGGTTTTGGGCAGTTGCTTGATAACAACCCCAAGGAACCGCTGAGCGAGTCTCAGAAGGATTTTGTCGCGCAAATCCTAAAGGGGGGCGAACATCTGCTGGACTTGATAAACGAGGTTCTGGATCTCGCCAAAATCGAAGCCGGCAGGATACCGCTGACCATGGAGAGTGTCTGCATCGCAGATGTAATCGAAGAATGCATGATTCTTATGCAGCCGCAGGCCGAAAAACTGAAGGTATCACTTATTGATAAGACCAGGAAAAACGATCTTCCCAATCTTTGGGTTGATAGTACCCGATTTAAGCAAATTCTTCTTAACTTCATGTCGAATGCCGTCAAATACAATATTCCGGAGGGAACGGTCACCCTTGAATCAAGCCCTTGCGATGATGGATATCTGCGGATTACCGTCAAGGATACCGGAATGGGAATCTCCGAATTTAAGCAGATGCACTTGTTTGAGCCTTTCAGCAGACTGGGTGCGGATCAGACAAATATAGAAGGCACGGGAATTGGACTGACCATCACCAAGAACCTTGTCGAGTTAATGAATGGCAGGATCGGTTTCGAAAGCGTCTCGGGAAAAGGGAGTTCGTTTTGGTTTGAATTTCCAATTTCCGTCCATGATAACAGCGCAGATTATAAAAAGCTCAATAACTCCACAGATAGAAGTGAAATTGCCAGCCAAAATATTACAGAAGTACGAAAGCTGTTATATGTCGAAGATAATCCAGAAAACCTTCGGCTTATGGAGGGGATTGTCAACGGAATTCCCAACCTTTCCCTGGTATCGGCACATACTGCGGAATTGGGAATTGAATTGGCGAAAAGCGATAAACCGGATCTGATTTTAATGGATATCCACCTGCCGGGCAAAAACGGGATTGAGGCCTTAAAGATCCTTCAGAATATGGACGACACCAAAGATATTCCGGTTATTGCCTTAAGTGCCGCCGCCAGGCTCGAGGATATTTCGCGTGGCAACGAGGCGGGTTTCTATCGATACTTAACCAAGCCATTCAAAATAAATGAAGTCGTTTCGACCATCGAAGATGCGTTGGAGAGTTCGCATGGATAATTTTGATAAAGAAGCCCGGCAAGCGGAAATTCTGATCGTGGATGATAATCCGGCAAATGTGATGTTGCTGGAGAAAATTCTCGAAAAGGAAGGTTTTGCCCATGTTTATAGTACAACGGACCCGCGGGTTGTTTTGGGCATGTATGAAGAGCACCGGTTTGACCTCATTCTCCTTGATATCCGGATGCCGCATCTGGACGGATTTCAGGTGATGGAGCAACTGTCCAAAATTATCGAAGGGGATTATTTGCCGGTGCTGATTCTGACGGCTCAGACCGACAAGGAAACCCGGCTTCGCGCCCTGGAACTGGGGGCCAAGGACTTCATCACCAAGCCCTTTGACCAGACCGAAGTCCTGCAGCGAATCCGTAACATGCTGGAAGTTCGTATTCTTTATAATTTCCAGCGTGATATGAATGAAATACTTGAAGAAAAGGTCCGCGAGCGCACCCAGGAACTGACCGACACCCGGCTTGAAATCATCCGGCGTTTAGGTCGGGCCGGTGAATACCGGGATAATGAAACCGGGATGCATGTAATCCGTATGAGCAAAAGCTGTCAGGCTCTCGCCCTGGGCGCGGGTTTAAGCGAAGAAACCGCGGAAATGATTCTAAACGCCAGCCCCATGCATGACGTTGGAAAAATCGGAATCCCCGATGGCATTCTTTTAAAGCCCGGCAAGCTTACCGCCGAAGAATGGGAAACGATGAAAACCCATTCCGAAATCGGAGCCGATATTCTTGATGAGCATTCTTCGGAAATGATCCAGATGGCGCAGAGAATTGCATTGACCCATCATGAAAAATGGGATGGTTCCGGGTATCCAAAAGGATTGAAGGGCGAAGAAATTCCCATTGAAGGGCGTATCGCGGCCGTATGCGACGTCTTTGATGCGTTGACTTCCGACCGGCCATACAAAAAAGCATGGCCTATACAAGATGCAATCAATCATATCAATGAAAATTCCGGATCGCATTTTGACCCCCGTCTGGTGGAAATTTTCAACAAGGTGCTTCCGGAAATTCTCAGGATTCGCGAGCAACATATGGATGAGGAGAGTTCCGAAAATACCAAACCCGAAGTAGCGTAAACTTCTGTTATTTAAAAAGATTTTGAAGAACCCCGAGGCGGCCCGCACACGTGGACATAATAGGGACATATTTATTACCACGCTTTAGCCGCAATTGTTTCATACCTCTCCTCATTGATTTTATCCGCTCGCCGGTCGGGGTCGGGCCATACGAATTAGGGAGAAACAGATGCCGAGATTATTGCGGTCTATTTATCGGATAGTTTTGGCGGTATGGGCTTCGTTCCTGATGGTGCCCATGGCTGTTGCCGACAACGAATTGCCGCTAAGGCGCGTTATGCTGTCAACCGGCGGCGTCGGTTATTTTGAGCATGAGGCGATTGTCGAAGGCAGCGGCGAGTTGTTCCTTGTCGCTCGGCTCGATCAGGTCGACGATATTTTGAAAAGCATCGTTGTTTACGATGATCAGGGTCAGGTGGGCTTTATCGATCTTCCCGGCAGGGAACCTCTTGATCAGTTGTTCAGAGATATCCCCTTCGCCTCCGCCGATATGGCATCTCCCGTCAGATTGATGAATGCGCTTCAGGGCGCACGGGTTGAATCCCTGGGGCAGAAAAAGCTCATGGGCCGGATTATCCGCGTCCTTCCCGAAGTCGTCCAACTGGAAAACGGAGGAGGCGCGCTGACTCGGCATCGGGTCAGCCTGATGACGGACGACGGCATTCAACAGTTCATTCTTGAGGAAGCCGAAACCGTCCGCTTCACCGATCCGAAACTGCAAGCCCAGGTCGACGAGGCTTTGAAGGCGATCGCCGAACACAAGACAAGTCAAAACCGGAGGTTAAGAATTGGTCTTAAAGGCAATGGTAGGCGTACGGTTCGTGTTGGCTATGTGGTCGAAATCCCGCTGTGGAAAAGTTCCTACAGGTTGACGTTGCCGGGCGATTCGGAATCGAAAAAAGGACACCTTCAAGGGTGGGCCGTTGTCGAAAACAACAGCGGTCATGCGTGGGAAAACGTGGAACTGACCCTGGTTTCGGGAAACCCGGTGACCTTCCGTCAGGCGCTTTACACTAGCTATTATGTCAATCGTCCGGAAGTTCCGGTCGAGGTTCTGGGCCGGATCCTTCCTAAAACCGATCAAGGTTCCCTCGAAAACAAAGATGAGCAAAGGTCCCGCGATCTTAGGCGGCGGATGGATCAGATCCGATCGAAATCATCCGGGCCTGCCGGCTCGTCGATGATGAAAAAGCCCGGTGAGGCGGAAGTGATGATGGCGCCGGAGTCTACTTTTGCGGGCGCGCCGGCATTCCCTCCCAGATCCGCGCTATTGGCGAATGTTGCGGAAAGCACCGAAGCTGCGGCTCAGGTTCTGTTTCGCCTGCCTAAACCCGTGTCTGTTGGCAAGGGGTATTCCGTTAATGTTCCCATCGTTGACCGCGACGTTCCCATTCAACGAATTTCAATCTATCAACCTGCAACACATGCGCGCCATCCATTGGCATCAATCGAACTGAAGAACGACGGCCCGTCGGGGCTGCCACCCGGAATTTTAACGATTTACGAACGTCAGAAAACCAACGGACAATTCTTTGTCGGCGATGCCCAGCTGACAACACTTCCGGCGGGCGAAGAAAGGCTGGTCAGTTTTGCGTTGGATCAGAAAACACTGATTGATAAAACTGTCGATCAGAAAAGCTTGTACATTTCGGGATCCATCCGGGGGGGCGTCTATCGCAGAACCTTGGAACATCGGCTGACGACAACCTATCGCCTGAAATCACCGCTACAGGAAAACCGGATGTTCATTATCGAGCATCCCCGCCGTCAGGGATGGGAATTGGTTGCGCCTTCTCCGGAAAAGGCAATGCTTGCTATGGGGAATTACCGCATCAAGTCCGAAGTCGCAAAAGCGGAAACGAAAACATTGAATGTTGTTATGACCAAGCCCGTGGAAGAGACGGTCGGCCTTTCGACTTTATCCCTCGACCGGATAGGCGCTTTTATCCGAGCGGATAGGCTGAGTCCGGAACTCAAAAATGCCTTTTCCAAAATTAGTCAACTTTCTGGGAATATCGAGAAGATCAAATCATCCATTTCCGAACAGCAAAAACAGCGGCAAGACATTGCCGGAGAACAAAAACGGATAAGGGATAATCTCGCCCGCGTTCCGCAAAACAGCGATCTTTATGTCCGTTATATGAAAAAACTGAATTCCCAGGAGGACATTATGGACTCGCTTTCGGAATCTCTGAAACAGGTACGGGCGCAGCTAGTGAAAGCGAAAGAGGCGCTTGCTGACTTTATTGCGTCTTTGGATATTTAAGTATCCCGTCTGTCTTCGTCCGCTCCTTGTTCAGCCTGCTGAATCAGAATTGAGGCATGGCGACAAAGGGCGTTGAAGTGTCCTGCGAGGCTGCTGGCCATCTCGGTTTACTCTAAATGCAGTTATCGCAACGCTGCCCTGCGTATCCGTTTTATTTATTCTTCCGGACGGTATGGAGGAAAGGTAAGCCGGTAATTGGGGGAACCCGAAGCCGGTAGCATGCTTCCCGTGGGCCGGCTAACTTATTGAAACGTGCAATGTAACGATTTTTGGTGCCAAAGATCAGGTCTTGGTCCGGTCTTCGTTGTCCCGGTTGGGGGAAGTGCCGGGGTCGGGAATCGGCTTGTTTCGATTCGGGTGGATTCGCCTGATAATGATATCCCCGTTTTCAAGAATCTCGGGCGCTTCGTATTGCGGGATCGATTGCAGCAGCAACTCGAATCGGCGGAGGATATCCCGCGTCGCCTCTTCAATATGCTGGCGGGGGCTGTCGGGTGCGGCGCGGTCTTCAGGCGAATGTGCGCCGGCCGGAATAGGCAGGGCAAAAACAGCCGAAATCAGACAGGCGGCGGGAAAAAGGCGCATGGGAAAATCCTTCTCGCAATGAATCTCAAATGTACGTGATCCTAACCGGGAAAAGGGGCATTAATTGGGCAAATAATGACATGAATATTGGCGGATTCCCCACAAATATATTATTCTCGGCGGTAATGAAATGGACTGCATGTTTATTTATTCTGGCGTTTTTTATAACCGCGGACGACGTGCGGGCGCAGGGCCCCATGAACGGTGACTGGCGAACGGCCAGTCGGGAATCCGCAGGCATTGCCCCCGATCCGGGCACTACGCCTGAAGCCGTGATCCAGGTTTATGCCGCCCGTGCCTGGAGCTGGCGCGGGTATTTCGGCGTTCATAGCTGGTTTGCGACCAAGCCAACGAACGCTAAGGAATTCACGGTCTATGAAGTCATCGGTTGGCGAGTGCGCCGGGGAATGTCGGCAGTTGCCATCAGCAACCGACCGGCGGACGGGCGATGGTTCGGTTCGATTCCCACATTGATCGCCGATCTTCGTGGCGACGGCGTTGATGATGTTATCCGCCGAATTGATTTGGCGGCCAAATCCTATCCGTTTCCAAATGAATACACTGTCTGGCCAGGCCCCAACAGCAACACCTTCACGGCATACGTAGCGCGTACGGTGCCGGAACTGAAACTGGATCTGCCACCAACGGCCATCGGCAAGGATTATCTTCCGGGCAATACTTTCTTTGCCCGCAGCCCGAGCGGTACCGGTGGTCAGGTTTCGCTGTTCGGTCTGTTCGGAATTCTCATTGGTAGCGAAGAAGGTCTGGAGATCAATATCCTTGGCCTGACATTCGGAATAGACATTCTGGATCCGGCCCTGAAACTTCCAATGATTGGCCGCATCGGTGCTGATTAATCGAACTATTTCATGTATTGTAAATTTTTCTCAGAGTTAAAAAATAAAGGAACATCGTGTTGTGAAAATAAGTGACCTTGCGACCCTATTTATTCCGATTTCTTTTTTGATTATTTCCCTCTCGGGATGTCAGAGCATAGGCGGACTGGGGTCGGGAAAACCCCCCTTGCTTGAAACGCAACGGATCGAAAGCGCCGAAGCCCAGTACCGCAGAGGTTTGCAATATAGCAGTGGCCTGCGCGTCAAACAGGATTTTGAAAAGGCGGCTGAATGGTTCCGTCTGGCTGCGGAAAAAGGACACACCGGGGCTCAGTATATGTTGGGGGACGCCTATTATTACGGTCGTGGTGTTGCTAAAAAACAAAAAGAAGGGGTGAAGTGGCTGAGCAAAGCCGCCGCCAACAACCATGCTCGGGCCCAGTATCGTTTGGGCGATGCTTTTATCAACGGCCGGGGAGTGGAACTGGACCTTGCCTGGGGCGCCCGTTGGTTCGGCAAGGCCGCCATGCAGGGCCACAAGGAAGCACAGTTCTCGCTTGCCGTTTCCTTTGCAACCGGGCTGGGACTTCAGGTTGACAATATCGAAGCCTGGAAGTGGCTGACCCTGGCCAGCAATGCGGGAAATAAAAAGGCGGATGAGGTCAGAGCCAAAATCGGCGAAAAAATGAATGCCGAAGAAATCTCAAAGGCACAAAAGTTGTCTTCGTCCTGGAAGAAATCCGCATCAAAAATATACGCCGACCGTCCAACCGTCCGTTATGTGCAATATGTTCTCTCCATCATGGGGTACCGTCTGGGAAAAGTAGACGGCATCATGGGCGCGAAGACGAAACGCGCGGTAGAAGATTATCGCAGGAAATCCGGACTTCCCTCAGTTGGCGGCATCACGCCCGAAATGGTAAAACGCCTGCGCGCCGATCCGGCTTCCCGGCCGAAACCCAAACCGGCGAGCTGACCTTGATTGCGATTCGAACATAAGAAAAACGCCCGGCGGAAAATTCCGCCGGGCGTTCATTCGCGTGTTTATCAGAAGCGATTGATTAAGGAGTCGTCACGACCTCCGGTTCAAGGCCAAGAATCCTGTCGACCTCGGCGATTACCGCTTCTGTGACTTCTTTGTTCGCGGCGTCGGCCAGGGCTTCGCTCTGGGCTTCCGCGGACTCGGTAACCGCCGTCTCGGCGTCCACAATCTGTCCGTCAACGGATTCCGTCACGGCTACCTCGGCTTCTTCAACCTCAGTTTTCGCGTCGGCAATTGCTTCAGCGGTCACGTCGGCAGGGTCGGCATCGACAAGGGCCTCAACGGCGCTCACAGCTTCCTGGACAGCAGTATTTTCCGGATCAATTTCAGAAAGAGACGAAAGAGCATCAGCCAATTCGTCAATGGCGGCATCAAGTTCCGCCGCAGTTGCTGCCTTTTCTTCATCAGTTACAGCTGCTTGATAGCTAGCAAGCGCTTCGTCAACGGCGCTGAACTTCGCATCAAGGTCATCGCCGATACCACTAAGGCCTTCTTTGGCGGCAGTCAGGGTTTCCAAAGATTCCACCAGGGAATTGGTGGCATTGACGGCATCAATATAAGCCGCGATCCGGCCGACACGAGAATTGGGCGCGGCATTCGCGAACGCCGTCGGAGAGGCATGGGCCGCATTCAAGGCGCCAAGGGCACTGGCAATGGCGCCATGGTTGTTCCCCTTGCCTGGATGACTTTCATCATGGAATCCGGACTTATCGGAATGGCCGAATGCATTTCCATTGCCAGATCCATTACCATTACCATGGCCAGCACCGTCACTGTGTCCGCCCGACGCGGAAGCGCTCGCACCGCCACCGTTGCCGCCACC
>JAOUPW010000643.1 GCA_029879665.1 Rhodospirillales bacterium
AAAGCCGCCAGGAATAGAACGCGGTCAGGAAGGCCGCCGCCGAACCCAGCCAGAAGGCGTAGCCGCCGGCAACCGTGTGCGCGCCGTAAGCGGCTTCGAGAATGGTGTCCTTGGAGAAATATCCGGAGAACGGCCAGATCCCGGCCAACGCCAGTGATCCTACCCACATCAACACGTAAGTTACCGGCACCATTTTCCAGATGCCGCCCATCTTGCGCATGTCCTGTTCGTCGGACATGGCGTGGATCACCGAACCGGCGCCCAAGAACAGCAGAGCCTTGAAAAAAGCATGGGTCATCAGGTGGAAAATTCCCGCCGAATAGGCGGACACGCCGGCGGCAAAAAACATGTAGCCCAACTGCGAACAGGTGGAATAGGCGATCACCCGCTTGATGTCGTTCTGCACGCAGCCCACGGTGGCTGCGAAAATGGCAGTGGACGCACCGACCACCGTCACCACGGTTAGCGCCGTATCCGAATGCTCAAACAAAGGCGACATGCGCGCGACCAGGAAAACACCCGCGGTAACCATGGTCGCGGCATGGATCAGGGCGGAAACCGGAGTCGGGCCTTCCATGGCGTCCGGCAGCCAGGTATGCAGCCCGATTTGGGCCGATTTTCCCATGGCGCCGATAAACAGCAATAGGCAGATCACGGTCAGAGCGTGGAATTCGCCGCCGAAGAAAGTCATGGTCGCGGCCGATTTGGCGGCAGCGGCGGCGAAGATGGTGTCCAGGTGAACGGACTGGAACAACACGAAGACGGCGAAGATGCCGAGGGCAAACCCGAAATCGCCGACCCGGTTAACAAGAAAGGCCTTAATCGCGGCGGCGTTGGCCGAAGGCTTGTCATACCAGAACCCGATCAGAAGATAAGACGCAAGCCCCACCCCTTCCCAGCCGAAGAACAACTGCAACAGGTTGTCCGCCGTCACCAGCATCAGCATAAAGAAGGTAAACAGGCTGAGATACGACATAAAGCGGGGAATATTGGGATCGTGGTGCATGTAGCCGATGGAATAGATATGAATCATGGAAGACACGATACTGACCACCAGCACCATCACCGCCGACAGGGTATCCATCTTCAGCGCCCAGGAGACTTCCAACGCGCCGGAATCGATCCAGGTGAACAATTCGATCGTTTGTGTATTCTTGCCGATGACGACTTCCATGAAGATCATCACCGAAAGGGCCGCCGAAAGCAGCAGGGCACCGCAGGTTACCACCTGAGCGGCACGGTCGATGTTCGCCTGACGATCCTTGTTTTCCGGAACGACGAACGACAGGACCCCTGCGATCAGGGCCCCCAGCAGCGGCAGAAAAATGGCGATTACGTACATGCGAACTGCCTAACCCTTCATCATGTTGACGTCTTCGACGGCGATGGAACTTCGGTTACGGAAGAAAACCACCAGAATGGCGAGGCCAATCGAGGCTTCCGCCGCCGCCACCGTCAGAATAAATAGGGCGAACACCTGACCCACCATGTCATGCAGGTGAACGGAAAAGGCGATCAGGTTGATGTTTACCGCCAACAGCATCAGTTCCACCGACATCAGAATGATAATCACGTTCTTGCGGTTGAGGAAAATACCGAAGAAGCCGAGCGCGAACAGGATCGCGGCCACGGTCAGGTAATGGGAAAGACCGATTTCAAACATCAGATTCCCCTCCCCGGCTCGATCTTGTGCATTACGATGCTTTCCTCGGGCCGCCTTGCGATCTGATCGGCGATATTTTGATGATAGACGCCTTCACGCTTTCTATGGGTCAGCACGATGGCGCCGATCATGGCCACCAACAGCACCAATCCCGCGACCTGGAACAGATAGAAATAATGGGTGTAGATCAACTCGCCCAAAGCATGGGTGTTGGTCACGGTTTCGGGGGCGGGCATCGGCGCGACCGCGTGTTTCGTCGCCTCGGGCGTCAACACCCATCCCGTAAGCACGGCCAGAAGCTCGACCAGCATCACAAGGCCGATGACGCCGCCGATGGGAAGGTATTGCAGGAATCCACGCCGCAGTTCGACAAAGTCGATATCCAACATCA
>JAOUPW010000644.1 GCA_029879665.1 Rhodospirillales bacterium
GGCGTGAACCGAACGTCCTGAATCGTTCATGTAGGTCATCGGCTTGAGGATCAACACCTTAGTCCCATTGATGGTTCCTTCCGTCATCTCGCCCAGATGCTTGGAACGGAACGCAGGGAAGTTGTGGCGGCGGACGATCTCGTCCACCGCCATGAACCCGATGTTGTGTCGGTTATGAGCGTGCTCGTTGCCCGGATTGCCAAGGCCGACGATGAGACGCATGGCAGGCCGCTCCGCCGCTTAGTCCTTCTTCTCGGACTCGGCCTTCTCTTCCTCTTCTACTCCAGCCGGCGCTTCCACACCTTCGGCGGCTTCGGCGGCTTCGCCTGCCTCGGCGGCCTCTTCCATAACCGTAGGCGCGGCGATCGTGGCAATCGTGAAATCACGATCGGAAATGGCCAATTCAGACCCTTCAGGCAGCTTGATGACACTGGCATGAACGCTGTCGCCGATATCCAGGCCGGTCAGATCAATGATCACGCTTTCCGGAATCTTGTCGGCGGCACAGATCATTTCGATGGTATGGCGCACCACGTTCAACACGCCGCCCCGCTTGAGGCCAGGAGAGTCCGCTTCATTAATAAAGACCACCTCGACTTCAACATGGAGCTTGGTATCGGCGCCGAAGCGCATGAAATCCACATGGATGGGACGGTCGGTCACCGGGTCCAACTGAAGATCACGAGCGAGAACCTTGTGCTTCTCGCCGGCTGCATCGATTTCAAAAACACGGCCAAAGAAGCCGGGTCCCCTTAACTGATGCATCAGGTCGAGAGGGTTCAGGGAAATCATAACGGTGTCTTGCTTGTTGCCGTAAATCACGGCGGGAACTCGGCCTTCGCGGCGTGTCTGACGGGCTGCCCCCTTACCGGCCCGCATCCGCACCTCGGCGGCCAAGGTTACTGCTTTGCTCATGGTCTTTACTCCTTAGAGTTTCGCGCCGGCCTCCAGGGGTGCCGGCGCCTGAAATACCGCCATATTCCGGGCGGCGGCGGAATTCTTAACAGAAACGCTGCCTTACTTAAATAGGCTTGATACCGAGCTTTCCTCGGCAATTCGCCGGATGGCCTCGGCCATCAGGGGCGCAATGGTCAGATGCTCGATATTATGGGATACCCGGACCGCCTCGGTGGCCATGATGCTGTCCGTGGAAATGAGCTTTTCCATGGGCGACGAACTCAGCCGGGCGACGGCGCCGCCGGACAGAACGCCGTGGGTTACGTAAGCTGAAACCGATGTCGCGCCGGCTTCCATCAGGGCCACGGCGGCGTTGCAAAGGGTGCCGGCGGAATCAACGATGTCGTCAACCAGGATACAACGGCGATCCTCGACATCGCCAATGATGTTCATGACCTCGGAAACTCCGGCGCGTTCGCGGCGTTTATCGATAATCGCAAGATCGGTGTTCAGCCGCTTGGCAATACCGCGGGCACGGACCACACCGCCGACATCGGGCGAAACAATCACCAGATCGGAACCATTGAAGCGTTCTTCAATGTCCTTGGTGAAGACCGGAGCGGCATAAAGGTTGTCGACGGGAATATCGAAGAACCCCTGGATTTGCCCCGCATGCAGGTCCAGGGTCAGCACCCGGTCGGCGCCGGCGGTGGTGATCAGGTTGGCCACCAACTTGGCGGAAATCGGCGTGCGCGGCCCTGACTTGCGGTCCTGGCGGGCGTATCCGAAATAAGGAATGACGGCGGTAATGCGCCGGGCCGAACCCCTTCTCAGTGCATCCAGCGCCACCAGCAGTTCCATCAGGTTGTCGTTGGCAGGGTAGGAGGTGGACTGGATGACGAAGACGTCCTCGCCACGCACGTTTTCCTGAATTTCGACAAACACTTCCATATCCGAAAACCGGCGGATGGAAGCTTCCGTCAAGGGCAGGTTAAGATATGCGGAAATCGCATCGGCCAGCGGCCGGTTGCTGTTGCAGGCGAGAATTTTCATCTCTCTTGGTGACCCCTTTGGCGCGTTTTGACCTGACCCCGGGGCGGAACCGCGTCACCTCGGATAAAATCGGAGGGACAAATCGGGGACGTCCGAAAAAAA
>JAOUPW010000645.1 GCA_029879665.1 Rhodospirillales bacterium
CTCGGTCTGGAACACGTCCAGTGCGGCGCCGGCGATGTGGCCCGAATCCAGGGCCGCCAGCAGATCGGCCTCGATCACATGGCCGCCCCGGGCGGCGTTGATGACAAAGGCGCCCGGGGGCAGGGCAGCAAGGGTATCGGCGTTGAGGATACCGACAGTTTCCGCCGTCAGCGGCAGCAGGCAAATCAGGATCTCGGTTCGGCGTAAAAACGGCATCAGCCCGTCCGTCCCGCTGAAACATTCCACCCCGGGGACGGCCTTGGCCGTGCGGCTCCATCCGGCGATGGATTGAAAGCCGAGTCCCGCCAGTTTTTCCGCCGAGTCCCGCCCCAGCACGCCCAGCCCCAGGATGCCGACGCGCCGCGCCGCCGTGGATGGCGCCGAGAACTCTTTCCACACATGGTCCCGCTGGCGCCGGCGGGCTTGGTGAAAGCCCCGGTGGAAGGTCAACGTCATATGAACCATGTATTCGGTCATGCCGGACGTGAGCCCCGGGTCGACCAGACGGATCAGGGGCACGCCCACCGGATAGGAGGGATCCCTGACCAGCAGTTCAACCCCGGCGCCCAGGTTGTAGACGGCTTTGAGGTTTGGATAGCCGGTCAGCGACCCGGTGGGCGGGCGCCAGGTGAGAATCAGGTCGACCTCGGACGGATCGCCGGTTTCTCCGGGCCAGACGCGGAAGTCCATGTCCGGGAAATGGGGCCGGAGCGCGGTGCGCCAGCGTTCCGGCTTATCCTGGGGGCTGATGAACAGGAAGACGGACATGGCAGCTCGGCTACGTCCCGACCACGCCGGTCTCGTCGGCCTTCAATTCGAAGGCGGCGGCCATCAGGGCGCGGGTATAGGGATCCTGGGGATGGTCGAAAATGCGGTCCGCCGGGCCCTGCTCGACGACGCGGCCGGCGCGCATGACCAGCAGGTCGTGGGCCAGGGCGCGGACCACTTTGAGGTCATGGCTGATGAACAGGTAAGCCAGGTCGTGGCGTTTTTGCAGGTCGCGAAGCAACTCGACGATCTGCGCCTGCACCGACATGTCGAGCGCGCTGGTGGGCTCGTCCAGAACGATGAACTTGGGTTTCAGCACCAGCGCGCGGGCGATGGAAATGCGCTGGCGCTGGCCGCCGGAAAATTCGTGGGGATAGCGGCTCATCATCGCCGGTTCCAGGCCCACCTCTTCCAGCGCCTCGGCGATGAGTTGGCGGCGTTGCTCGAAATCGCCGCCCAGGCCGTGGACCTTGAGCCCTTCCTCGACGATCTGGGCGACCGACAGGCGCGGACTCAGGGAGCCGTAGGGATCCTGAAAAACCACCGCCATTTCGCGCCTGAGCGGGCGCAGCGCCTTCTGGCTGAGGTCCTGGATGGCGGCGCCTTCAAAGGTAATGCCACCCTGGCATTTTTCCAGACGCAGCAAGGCGCGGCCCAGCGTGGTCTTGCCCGAGCCGCTTTCGCCGACCACGCCCAGGGTGTGGCCTTTGCGCACTTGAAGCGAGATGCCGTCCACCGCCTTGACGTGATCGGTGACGTGGCGGAGGAGTCCGGTCTTGACCGGGAACCAAACCCTGAGGCTGTCGCCGGCGATAACCTCGGGGGCGTCGGCGGCCACCGGCTCGGGCCGGCCCTTCGGTTCGGCGGCGAGCAAGCGCTGGGTGTAGGGGTCTTGCGGGTTGGCGAAAATGTCGGCGACCGGGCCCTGTTCGACGATCCTGCCCTGGTGCATGACGCAGGCGCGCTCGGCCATGCGACGGACGATGCCAAGATCGTGGGTGATGAACAGGATGGCCATGCCCATGTGAGCCTGCAGGTCGTTGAGAAGCTTCAGGATCTGCGCCTGGATGGTGACATCGACGGCGGTGGTCGGTTCGTCGGCGATCAGCAGGTCAGGCTCGTTGGCCAACGCCATGGCGATCATTACCCGTTGCTGCTGGCCGCCGGAAAATTCATGAGGCAGGGCATTCAGACGTTTTTTCGCTTCATGCAGGCCGACCAGATCCATCAATTCCTCGACCCGGTGCCGGGCCTCGCCGCGGGTCATGTTCTTGTGCAGGAAC
>JAOUPW010000646.1 GCA_029879665.1 Rhodospirillales bacterium
CAGGGCGTTGGCGCTTTGGTAAAGGTCGCGCGAAAGTCCTGATGCATTTGCGAATTCCCCCATCAGGACAAACAGGGGAACAACCGAAAGGGCATAGCCGGTCATCAATTCCCGGGGCAGCCCGCCCAGAACAAGCGCCGCTCGGTCCCACCCCTCGACAGCAACATATCCGGAAAATCCGACAAGCCCCATGGCCACGGCAACGGGAATACGAAGAAGAATCAGCGCGAGAAGCACTACGATACCGATTCCGCCGATCCATTCCGCAGCCATTCTATCTGTCCTCTCGTCAGCCGCGACGGATCAGGCGTCTGGCAACTACCAGACACACAACGACGGAAGCGATCACTCCCAAATATACCGGCACCCAGAACCAGATAACCGGCATGGACATGTCCATGGTCCGGTCTTCAAACGTATAGGCATCATGGGCGAAGCGGAACATGAACACGCCCATTAATACGACAAAACTGAGCGACAATAAGGCGCCAAGAATATTCAGCCACCGCAACATCGGTTTTGGGAAAAACCCGTCAAGGGCATTTACGACAATATGCTTGTTGCCGATAAAGACCTTTGGCAAGGACAGGAAAACAAGGCTGACAAGGCTAAGCTCGACCAATTCAAAGGCGCCGAAAATCGGCGAGTTGGCGATCCAGCGAAGAACAATATCGCCGGTCGTCAAAAACATCATAAAAGCAAGAATACAAGCGGCGGCGTCCCTAAGGAACGCTGCCGCTTGTTCGATTATACGATCGGACGTCACTTATTCATGTCCGTTTTTGCACAGAAGTCATTTGGTGTTCATGGCCTTGAACTTGGCGTAGAACTCCCGGGCCGGCATTCCCTTGCCCTCAAGTTCCCTGAGGTGTTCTTCAGTAACCGGAGAGACGGTTTTTTTGAATTCTTCCAGTTCCGCGCCTTTGATTTCTATGATTGTGGCGTTTTCGGACATGTATTTACGACCCTTGATTTCCGATTGGTCAAGCGTGTGGCCAATCCTCTGTGCCTCGTTCGGACCTGTGGTGTCGTCGAGAACTTTACGCAAATCCGCCGGAAGGGATTTGTATTTAGCCTCGTTGATCATGAGTGAAAACGTGGCGGAACTGAATCCGGGCGTGATGACGTAATCACATACCGCACCCAGCTTGAACGCCAGCGCCGCTTCGAAGGGAAACAAGGCGCCATCGACCACGCCCTTGGCGAGGGCGTCTGCGGATTCGGCGGGACGGACGGCGACCGGCGTCGCGCCAAGTTTCTGCACCACGGCGGCAAAGATCTTGCCGGCATGACGGATGCGAAGACCCTTCATGTCAGCAACGGAAGTCACCTTCTTTTTGGCCATGTTCATGTTCAGGGGCGGCACGACCAGACTGTAAAGGGCTTTCATTCCCTTGTACTCACCGGCCAGATATTTTGGCGTCAATTCGGTGAGAGCCCGGGACGCCGTTTCGCTGGACGTGACAAGATACGGCAGCTGCGCGACCTCGGTCATGGGATAGCGCCCGGGGGTGCCGCCATGCAGGGAAAGGGCCATGTCGGCGACGCCGGTGCGGGCGAGATCGAATTGCCGGGGCATTGGTCCCATCTGTCCTGCGGGAAAAATATTGATATTAAGCTTGCCGCCCGATTTTTCCTTAACCACCTTAGCCCATTCCACCAGAGCCTTGTGCATGGTGTGTCCCGGCGGCAGAAAGTGCGAAAGCTTGAGATCCGTCGTTTGCGCCGAAACCGGTCCGTAGGCTCCGATAATAACCGCGGCGGCAATAAGCGTGCGGTAAAGTGTCTTGTTAAACATTTTTATTCTCTCCCTTTGCTATAAGATTTTCATTGTGTGGTTTTGTTTACGGTTGTTCTTCCTTAAATTGACTTGAATACGCCTTGCGTTGGAACATTTGGCGCAGTCTTATTGTTGACGACAAGAAGGTCGTATTTGTGCTTCTTGCCCTTGACCCACTGACCTCCAACGAGGGGTGTCTTGGTCACGTTTTTAACAGGGCCTTTGCCCCAGTTCACTTTTCCGACGATTGAATTGTAATCAGTCGAAGTA
>JAOUPW010000647.1 GCA_029879665.1 Rhodospirillales bacterium
GCCCTGCTTCCTTTTCTGTGGCCCCGGAACGCACCGGACCTACGCGTTCGGGTGGTGATCTCGCTGGTCTTGCTCGCTCTGTCCAAGGTAACCACAGTTGCGGTGCCGGTCTTCCTCAAACTGGCTGTTGATGCCCTGAGCACTCCTAAGGGGGCCTCGGCGCTGGTGGCGGTTCCCATCGGCCTGTTGCTGGCCTACGGCACGGCACGGGTTCTGGCGCTGGCCTTCCGCGAGTTGCAGGGCTCCATCTTCGCCAAGGTGGCGGAACGGGCCATCCGACAGGCCGGGGTCCAAACCTTCCGCCACATGCATGATCTGGCGCTGCGGTTTCACCTGGACCGCCGCACCGGGGGGTTGAGCCGCGCCATCGAACGGGGCACCAAGGGCATCGAATACGTGCTGCGCATGGTGTTGTTCGTTGTCGTTCCCACGCTTTTGGAAATTTTGATGGTCTGCGCTCTGCTCTGGAGCCTGTTCAACGAATGGTTTGCCCTCGTCACTATTATGACCATTGCCGGATATGTCATCTGGACGCTCACCGTCACCGAATGGCGGATCAAGTTCCGCCGGGCCATGAACGAAAGCGACAGCGAGGCCCATACCAAGGCCATCGACAGCCTGCTTAACTACGAAACCGTAAAATATTTCGGTAACGAAAATCACGAAACCCGGCGTTTCGACCAAGCGCTGGAATCTTACGAAAAAGCCGCCATCGTCAGCAAGACCTCGCTATCGATGCTGAACACCGGCCAGGGCGCGATCATCGCCATTGGCGTTACCTTGATCATGATCATGGCCGGATATGGGGTGCAGGGCGGAACCATGACCCTGGGAGATTTCGTCCTGGTCAACACCTATCTGCTGCAACTTTATCTGCCTCTGAATTTCCTCGGATCCAGCTACCGCGAGATCAAACATTCGCTGACCGACATGGACGAGATGTTTTCTCTGCTGGACGAACAGGCGGAAGTGGTGGACAGCCCCGGCGCCCGGCCTCTCCGGGTGGGCGGCGGCGAGATTGCCTTCGAAGGCGTATCCTTCAGCTACGATCCCCGGCGCTCTGTTCTCAAAAACATTTCGTTTTCGGTTCAACCTGGCGGCACAGTCGCCATCGTCGGGGCCAGCGGGGCCGGCAAATCGACCATATCCCGGCTACTATTCCGCTTTTACGATGTCAGCGGCGGCCGCATCACCATCGACGGCCAGGACATCCGCGAGGTCACGCAGGCGAGCTTGCGCGCGGCCATCGGTATCGTGCCCCAGGATACGGTGTTGTTCAACGACACTATCTATTACAACATTTCCTACGGCCGTCCCGGCGCCAGCCCGAAAGAAATCGAGGAAGCGGCACGGATGGCGCGCATCCACGATTTCATCATGACCCTGCCCGACGGCTACCAGACCATGGTCGGCGAACGGGGGCTGAAGCTATCGGGCGGCGAAAAACAACGGGTCGCCATCGCCCGCACCATCCTCAAGCAACCGCGCATTTTATTGTTCGACGAAGCAACCTCGGCGTTGGATAGCCACACGGAAAAGGAAATTCAGGAATCGCTGCGTGAAGTTTCCGCCGACCGCACCACCCTGGTTATTGCCCATCGCCTGTCTACCGTGGTGGATGCGGACGAGATCGTGGTTCTCGACGCCGGCGTAATTGTCGAGCGCGGCAATCATGCCAATCTGCTGGCCCAAAATGAACGTTACGCCGCCATGTGGGCACGTCAACAACAGGCCGAAGTTGTTCGCGAGGCACTGGAACACTCAGACGATGATAGAGAAGGCAAAACGCCGGAAGAAGCCCTGCCCCAAGTCGGCGAATTCAGTGGCGAAATATCGCGTTTTTGAAGATCGGGACCATACGGGGGAAACCCCCTATTCCCCAGGTCCGCCTTCTTCATTAGTCTCCTTAATATCCTTCGCTAACCTTCTGGATGGGAAACTTATGCGGCTGATATGTTCTCTCATGATTTTATTCGTTTTGTTGCCGGTTTCGGCGCAGGCACAGAAGCCGGCACTGGAAGCAGTCAAGGTAACGGAAGGCGTCTAT
>JAOUPW010000648.1 GCA_029879665.1 Rhodospirillales bacterium
AAACCGAGAACAAAAATCAGCTCCGTGCGCGGGTCCAGGGTCATCTGGAAGAAAAACACGGCGGCGCAGACGCCGATAATGCCGACGGTCATGTACTGAAAACGGATACGGTCCAGGGGATTGTCGTCGTGAAGGGGAAGAAACACGGGAAGTTGGGTCCGATCCTGTCGAAGGTTACGCCGCCAGGGCCTCCACCAGGCCGTCGAACATGGGCCGGCCGTCGGTGCCGCCGAGCAGGGGGTCGGCGAGGCGTTCCGGGTGCGGCATCAGGCCGAGCACGTTGCGAGCCTTGTTGAACACGCCGGCGATGTTGTCGAGTGAACCGTTGGGATTGGCGTCCGGTGAAAACCCGCCGTCACGGGTGCAATAACGGAAAGCGATCTGGCGGTTGTCCTGGATTTGTTTCAGGGTGTCGCCGTCGGTGAAATAGTTGCCGTCGTGATGGGCGACGGGAACGCGCAGCACCTGGCCCTTTCGGTAATTTCGGGTGAATACGGACTCGGCGTCCTCAACCCGCAGGTGGACGTCCTTGCAGACGAATTTCAGGTCGGCGTTGCGCATCAAAACCCCGGGCAGCAACCCGGCTTCGGTCAAAACCTGAAACCCGTTGCACACGCCCAGCACGTAAACGCCCTGTTCGGCGCGGCGCTTGACCTCGCGCATGATCGGCGAATGGGATGCCATCGCCCCGCAGCGCAGGTAATCGCCGTAGGAAAACCCGCCCGGCAACGCGATCAGGTCGACCTCGGGGATTTCAGTGTCGCCATGCCAGACCATGTACGGCTCCGAGCCCATGGACTGGGTCAGGCAGACCTTCATGTCACGGTCGCAATTGGAAGCGGGAAAAACGATAACGGCGGATTTCATGGGCGGCTGTTAATCTGCAATCTCGATTTCATAGTTCTCGATCACCGTGTTGGCCAGCAGTTGGCGGCACATGGCATCCAGATCGTCGCGGGCCTTGGCGGGATTGGTTTCCGCCAGATCAAGTTCGATGTATTTACCTTGGCGGACATCGTTAACCCCGGAAAACCCCAAGGAGTCCAGGGCATGCTGGACCGCTTTCCCCTGGGGGTCGAGGACTCCGTTCTTCAAGGTGACGTGGACTTTGGCTTTCACGGGACGATAACTTCCTTCGACGTTGCGGGTTCTTTTACTGCATGACCTCGGGACCCTTCAGATCACCGGGGCCTCCTTCGGGAAGAATCCCCAAACGCCGGGCGACTTCCTGGTAGGCTTCCTCGATGCCGCCGAGATCGCGGCGGAAGCGGTCCTTGTCCATTTTTTCGTCGGTCTTGGAGTCCCACAATCGGCAACCGTCGGGGCTGATTTCGTCGGCGAGCACGATTCGCATCTGCTCATCTTCCCACAGGCGACCGAATTCCAGCTTGAAATCGATCAGACGGATGCCGACGCCGAGAAAGAGACCGGTGAGGAAGTCGTTGATGCGCAGCGTCAACGACATGATTTCGTCCATTTCCTGGGGCGTCGCCCAACCGAAGGCGGTGATGTGTTCCTCGCAAATCATGGGATCTTCAAGTTCGTCGGATTTGTAATAATATTCAACAATGGACCGGGGCAGGGGCGATCCTTCCTCAAGGCCGAAACGCTTGGCCAGGGAACCGGCGACCACGTTGCGCACCACCACCTCGACGGGAATGATTTCCACTTCGCGGACGAGCTGTTCGCGCATGTTGAGCCGGCGCACGAAATGGGTCGGGATGCTGATTTCGCCCAGCTTGGTCATCAGGTATTCGGAAATACGGTTGTTGATGACGCCCTTGCCGGTAATAACGCCCTTTTTCTGGGCGTTGAAGGCGGTGGCGTCGTCCTTGAAATACTGGACCAAGGTGCCGGGCTCCGGTCCTTCGAAAAGGACCTTGGCCTTGCCCTCGTAGATCTGTCGTCTGCGTCTGGTCATGGGCGGGTAGGTTCCGGATATATGAAGCGCGGGTCGCGCAGGGTCCGGAAAACAGGGTCCGGGTTCACGCCTCATATAGCAGGACTCCCCCGGCAAAACAACGCCACGAAAAGGAAGGGAGAAGC
>JAOUPW010000649.1 GCA_029879665.1 Rhodospirillales bacterium
TATTCACAACGCGCCGGATAGTCCACAAAGATATGGGGGAATTAGGGGGGTGATCTGGAAAAACCATTAAATTAACGGCAGAAATTTCAATCTGGATCGATGATTTCGCCGTTCAGGGTGCAGGCGGCTTCCGCCAGGTCCACGAATTGTCCGGTAATGCTATCTGGTGTTTTTACAGATTCAGGATCTTCGCCGGGGTAGGCCTTGGCGCGCATGGCGGTGCGGGTGGCGCCCGGGTTGATGAGATTGATTCGCACTTTGGTTTTTTCCATTTCCATGGCGTAAATCTTGACCATGGCTTCCAGGGCGGCCTTGGATACCGCATAGGTTCCCCAGTAAGGACGCAGCTTGCGCGCGGCGCTGGAGGTCACGAAGATGGCCCGGCCGGCATCTGAAGCGCGCAGCAGGGGATCGAAACTACGGATCAAGCGCCAGTTGGCGGTGACATTGATGGCCATCACCTGATCCCAGGTTTTTGGATCGATGTGACCGAGTGGACTCATGGTGCCCAGTGCGCCGGCGTTGCCGACAAGGATATCGAGACGCTTGAAACGTTCGTAAATCGCCGCGCCCATTTTGTCGATAACATCGAAATCCGTCAGATCCGCCGGCACCAAAGTTGATTCGCCGCCCCGGGCGCGGATCTCATCGTCCAGTTCCTCAAGTGCGCCCTGGGTCCGGGCCACCAGAATCAGATGCGCCCCTTCGTCCGCGAAACGTTTCGCAACGGCGGCGCCAATTCCCCGGGAGGCACCGGTGATCAAGGCAATTCTTCCTTCAAGACGACCCGACACGATCAGTCTCGTTCCGCCAGCAGCGAAAGCTGCCGTTGCGCCGGCCCGTCTTCATGGTCGGTGAGACGGATAGGGTAGCTGCCGGTGAAACAGGCGTCGCAATATTGGGGTTGTTCGGGGTTGCGGTCTTTATCGTCAACGGCGCGGTACATGCCGTCGAGAGAAATGAAGGCAAGGGAGTCAACGCCGATATGGCGCGCCATTTCCTCGACATTCATGTTTGAGGCGAGAAGTTGTTCGCGATCCGGGGTGTCGATGCCGTAAAAACAGGAATGGGTGGTTGGCGGGCTGGAAATGCGCATGTGAACTGCCTTAGCGCCGGCATTGCGGACCATTTCGACGATCTTCATCGACGTCGTGCCGCGAACAATGGAATCATCCACCAGAATGACGCTTTTGCCCTTGATATGGTCAATATTCGCGTTGTGCTTGAGTTTTACTCCGAAGTGGCGGATCTGATCGCTGGGCTCGATGAAGGTGCGGCCCATGTAATGATTACGGATGATCCCCAACTCGAACGGAACGCCGGATTGTTTGGCGTAGCCAATGGCCGCCGGAACGCCCGAGTCGGGAACCGCAACCACCATGTCTGCATCGACATGACTTTCCCGGGCCAGCTCGGCGCCGATCCGCTTGCGTATTTCGTAGACATTCTTGCTTTCGATGGTGCTGTCGGGGCGGGCAAAATAGATATATTCGAAAATGCAGAACTTGTGGGGAGAGGGTGAAAAAGGCTTGATGCTGCGAAGGCCATCCTTGTCGATAATGACGATCTCTCCCGGTTCCACGTCGCGGAGGAAAGTGGCGCCGATGATGTCGAAGGCGCAGGTTTCCGAAGCCAGGATGTAGGACTCGCCAAGTCGTCCCAGAACCAGGGGGCGAACTCCATTGGGGTCGCGGACACCGATCAATTTTTCCCGCGTCAGGGCAACCAGGGAATATGCGCCCTGAGTCTGGCGCAGGGCATCGATGATGCGGTCCACCACCCGCGTATAGAGGCTGATGGCAATCAGGTGAACGATGGTCTCGGTATCGGAGGTGGATTGAAATATGCAGCCGCGATCCACCAGGGATTTTCGGTTGAGATAGGCGTTGGTGATATTGCCGTTGTGCGCGATGGCCAATCCGCCGAATTGGAAATCCGCGAACAATGGCTGCACGTTGCGGAGTACCGTCTCGCCCGTTGTCGAGTACCTGTTGTGGCCGATGGCCATATTGCCGCGCAGGCGTCCAATCACGTCTTC
>JAOUPW010000650.1 GCA_029879665.1 Rhodospirillales bacterium
CGGCATGGGATCTGGAGGCATCAAAGGAAGAGTGATTTTTAATGCCAAGTGTAAAAGTTCGCGAAAACGAGCCTTTTGAGTACGCACTGCGCCGCTTCAAGCGTTCCTGTGAAAAAGCAGGAGTGCTGGCAGAGACGCGCCGCCGTGAGTTCTACGAAAAGCCGACCCAGGAGCGCAAACGCAAAGCGGCTGCCGCCGTGAAGCGCAATATGCGTCGCCTGTCGCGGGAAGCTGTTCGTCGCACCCGCCTTTACTAGGGCCTTAACAGATTACGGCAACGCCCCGCGTTGGCCCTCATGTCGCTGAAAGCCCGAATCCAGGAAGACGTCAAGCAGGCCATGCGCGCTCACCAGCGCGAGCAGCTGGCTGCCTTGCGCCTGGTGACCGCGGCCATCAAGCAGAAAGAAGTCGACGAACGCATCGAGCTGAGTGACGAGCAGGTGCTGGCGGTGTTGGACAAAATGGTCAAGCAGCGCCGCGAATCGCTCGAACAGTTTTTGCAAGCAGGACGTGAAGACCTGGCCGCCAAGGAGCAGTTCGAACTGGACCTGATTCAGACTTACTTGCCCGAACCGCTTTCCGACGACCAACTGGCTGACCTGATCCGCTCCACCATCGACAAGCTCGGCGCCAGCAGTATCCGGGACATGGGTGCGGTGATGAACGCATTGCGGGAACAGGTCCAGGGGCGCGCCGACATGAAGGCCGTCAGCCAGGCGGTCAAGACACAACTTGCCTCCTGAACCAGTGGGTTCTGAGCGGGTCGGTGCTGAGCGGGCCGGTGGTGAAAGGGGCGCCTGAATGGGGGGGCTGATCCCGGACTCATTCATCGAGGAGCTGCTCGGCCGCGTCGACATCGTGGAAGTTATCGAACGGCGAGTGCCTCTGAAAAAGGCGGGACGTGAATACCAGGCCCGCTGCCCTTTCCACGACGAGAAAACCCCTTCTTTCACCGTTAGTCCCCAGAAACAGTTCTACCATTGCTTCGGCTGCGGCGCCCACGGCTCGGTCATCGGTTTCATGATGAATTACGAAGGCCTGGAGTTCGTCGACGCGGTAGAAGAATTGGCCCGGATGGCGGGTTTGCAGGTTCCGCGAGATACGGCCACTTCGGCTCCGCGGCCCGCTGCGGGCTTGTACGACTTGCTCCAGCAGGCCGGCGCCTGGTACCAGGCGCAGCTCAAGCAGAATCCGCAAGCGATCGAGTACCTGAAACGCAGGGGTTTGTCAGGGGAGGTGGCCGCGCGGTTTGAAGTCGGTTACGCCCCGGCCGGATGGGATGGCCTGATCAAGCAATTGGGCGTCGACGACAGCCGTCTGAAGCTGTTGCACCGTGCCGGCATGCTCAGCGAAGGCAAGAGCGGCGCGTACGACAAGTTCCGCGACCGGATCATGTTTCCGATCCACGACCGGCGCGGCCGGATCATAGCCTTTGGCGGAAGGGCACTGGCCGACGACGGCCCGAAGTACCTGAACTCGCCCGAGACGGAACTGTTTCACAAGGGTCGCGAGTTGTATGGACTGTACATGGCTCGAAAAAGCCAGGCGAAGCTGGGACAGATCCTGGTTGTGGAAGGCTACATGGACGTCGTGGCCCTGGCCCAGTTCGGGTTCAACAACTGCGTGGCGACGCTGGGCACTGCAACCACCGGTGATCATGCCGAGTTGTTGTTTCGGGCAGCGGATGAAGTGGTGTACTGTTTCGACGGTGATCGCGCCGGTAGAAAAGCCGCCTGGCGGGCGCTGGAGGCCACGCTGCCGCGCCTGCGCGAAGGGCGACAGGCGCGTTTCCTTTTCTTGCCGGAAGGGGAAGACCCGGACAGCCTCGTGCGAGGCCAGGGACGCGCGGCATTCGAGTCCATGCTCGCCTCGGCGCAACCGTTATCGGAGTATTTTTTCGACCACTTCACGCAGGCGGTCGATATGAGTTCAATCGACGGCAGGGCGCGGCTGGTGGGCCTGGCCAAACCATACCTTGAGCAAATCCCTCAAGGGGTATTCAGAGACATGATGTTCTCGCGCCTCGAAGCGTTGG
>JAOUPW010000651.1 GCA_029879665.1 Rhodospirillales bacterium
CATCCGCGCGGGGTGGGACGGAGTTGAGCTGACCAGCTTCATGGGTTATCTGCTGGCGAATTTCTGCTCCCCGTTCACCAACCAGCGCACGGACGAATACGGCGGTTCCGTAAAAAACCGCGCCCGTTTCATGATCGAACTGCTGGAATCCGTGAAGGAAGCGATCGACGATCACCCCCTTGTCGTACGTTTGAACGGAACCGAACTCATGGACCGCTGGGGCGGCAGTTCCACGGATGAGTGTTTCGAGCATATCGAAATAGCCGGGCAAACCGGTGTCGACATGATCAGCATTACCGTCGGCTGGCAGGAATCCCCGGAAAGCTCCATCGGCCGCGATATTGCGCCGGGGAATTGGAATCACCTGGCCGCCCGCGCCAAGAAACTGCTGCCTCATATTCCGGTCACTTTCGGCGTCCGCCTGCCCGATCCGGTGATGGCCAACGAATGCATCGAGAAGGGCGAGTTCGATTATTGGGAGGTCTGCCGCCCGCTTTTGGCGGACCCTGAAATGGTGCACAAAGCGCGCGAGGGACGCCTGGACGAACGCAAACGATGCGTAGGCTCGCTCAATTGCCTGTCGCGGCTGTTCCGGGACCTTCCTTATACCTGCACGGTCAACCCGGCCCTGGGTCATGAATACGAACCCGAATACAACATCACGCCGCCTGCGAATTTAAAACGGGTGATGATTGTCGGAGCCGGCCCCGCCGGCATGGAGTGCGCCATGGCCGCGCGGCGCCGCGGGCACGCGGTCACCGTTTATGAAAAAGAAGATAAAATCGGCGGCGCGCTCAGGGGCTATGCGGCGAACGATCTTGCCAACCGGGAGGATCTGGAAAGCTTGGTTAGCCATTACGAAGTCAGCGCGAAGAAACTCGGGATTGAGATCAAACTCAACACCGCACCCGATCCCAAAATGATGCGCACCCTGATGCATCAATACGATGTCGTGGTCCTGGCGACCGGCGCCAGCATCGATATGGAACACCTGCCGCCGATCGAGGACGGGGCACGGGTCCTAGACGCCATGGATGTGGCGTTAGGCAAAGAAAAGCCGGGCGACAGCATCGTCGTCGTGCACGGCGGCAAAATCGGCTTGACGCTGGCTGAATCCCTGACCCGGCAAGGCAAAAAGGCGGTTGTCGTCGAACCGCAGCGACGTCTCGCCCATGATGTGTCCCCGACCTGGAAATGGCGTCATTCCGCCTGGATCAAGGAACTGGGTATCGAGGCCATGACCTCGACCCGGGTAACGGACATCCGGAAAGGTCAGGTGTCCGTGATCGATGGTGAAGGGAATGAACGGATTCTTGAAGCCGATACGGTCATCATCGCCGGCCCCAGCCGCCCCAATCAGGGAATGGTCAATGATTTCCAGTGGATGGTGGACGAAACCTACGCCACCGGCGACGCAACGATCCCCAGGGATCTGACCCAGGCCATCCACGATGGATACCGGCTCGGATGCCGGATCTAGAGCGGGACAGCGATGACACCTCCCGAACCGTTCGGCGATCTCGCGCCCTGGCAAACCTTTCTCGATTGTCAAAAAGAGACCCTGGCGTCCTTGCGGCCGGGAGCCCGCATCGGTTTCGTGGTGAACCCAGCGGCGGAGGGGCCCGTTTCACAGCTGCGGACCCGTTTGCTGGTCTGGGCCGTGAATGAAGCGGGATTGTGGGCCGAGTGTCTCGGATTTAACGGTTTCCAGGATGCGGCGGGCATTGATCTTCTCATGGTCCTGAGCCCGGAATCCTATAGCCGGCTGGTTGAAAACCTAACGACAAATCCATTCCCGGGGCTGAGCCGGGATGTCACACGCGGCTCGACGCTTATCTACTATCTCAAGAGCCGGGACGATCTTTCGGACCTTGGATATGAAGACCTGTTTCATTCCATTGGCCTCACCTTTGCGGGCGCTTGCCGATGAACCGGTTCCGGAGACGTAAACATGCTTTTCTTTAACCCCGCCGGCGCCCCCGAACTAGCCTGCGACGAGTGCGGCTGCCGCTGGGTCGACCGCATGACCAAT
>JAOUPW010000653.1 GCA_029879665.1 Rhodospirillales bacterium
CATGGATGTCGTCGCATTGGTTGAACGCCCCCTCCCCCGCTCTTGAGGGCGGACACTGGCTTAATAGCGAGGGTGTTTCAGGGAGCGGGGTCACAAGTGACCTTGCTCAACCGAATTCCCGAGTAGGGGCAAGCTGTACGCTCCCCCAATAACCCATCTGATTTTAAAATGGTGCCCGCTGCCGGACTCGAACCGGCACACCCTTACGGATAACAGATTTTAAGTCTGTTGCGTCTACCTGTTCCGCCAAGCGGGCATTAGTGTGATCTCATTGTTGTGGTCTGGGTCCGATGCGTGGGCGAACCCTAGCGCGGGCGGCGTGGGTGGCGCAAGTCGCCCTCTCCGCCAGGGTCAGGCGGTGGTTTCTTCCACCGGATCGCCGCCCAAGGACCGCACCAGGCCCTTGATTTCTTCCAGGGCGGCGCGGAGGCGGGCCTCGTCGATACCGCGCACCACCAGGGACGTGCCCAGTTTGCCCACGCGCACGAACGGGTAGCTGCCGATTTCCACGTCCGGATATCGATCCTGGATGGCGGAAAGGCCGGCGGCGACCGAGCCTTCGGTAATCAGCGACGAAACGCTGAGCCCCTTCATGGGTTCGCCGCCCTGCAATTGGTGGCGGAGGCTAGCAAACATGGCCTGCATGATCTTCGGAATCCCGGCCATGACGAACACGTTTTCCATGCGAAACCCGGGCGCCTTGCTTACCGGGTTGTCGATCAGGGATGCGCCGACCGGGATTTCCGCCATCTTCAGCCGGGATTCATTGAGGTTGTCCCGGCCCACATGTTCGGCCAGCAGGTTTACCGCAATTTCATTGCGTTCCAGTTCAACCCCGAAGGCCCGGGCCACGCAGGCCGCGGTAATATCGTCATGGGTGGGGCCGATGCCGCCGGTGGTAAACACGTAATCGTATTTGGCCCGGCATTCGTTGATCGCGGCGATGATCCCGGCTTCGTCGTCGGCGATGACGCGGGCTTCGGCCATGCGGATGCCGATTTCGTTCAGCCTGGTCGCCAGGAATTGCAGGTTGGCGTCCTGGGTGCGGCCGGAAAGAACCTCATTTCCGATAATCAGCATGCAGGCGGTGATGGGAGTTTTATTGTTTGTCATTCCCGCAGCTTATCAGAATGTTGGCCATGCGCCAAACTCAGACTGCCGGCGGAAGGAAATCTCCGTCCCCCCTCGCCGCAAGGGAACCAATCTGGTATAATGGTTTTTGAGACTAACGGAGGAGGTGATCATGCGTGTCCTTCTTCTCACCGTCGTTTTTATCGTCATCCTCGTCGTCTTCCTGGCCACCCCCACCGGCGGCCAGGCGCAGGGGTTTGCGCCCAACGGCGAACGGCTGGCCCAACAGTGGTGCGTATCGTGTCACATGACCGGGCCCGGCAATCGCGGACGGGACACCGCGCTCCCCTTTCCGGTTATCGCCGAGCGCCCGGCGACCACGGCAGGGAGCCTGAAGGCGTTTCTCAGCGCCCCTCATCCCCCCATGCCCGATCTAAGCCTGAGCCGGAACGAGATGGACGACCTGGCCGCCTACATCCTGAGCCTGCGGGGGGGGTGATGCCGTCGGCATTCAATTCCGGGCATGACAAAACCCCCAGGCCATACCGGCAAGGGGGTCCGTCGGTCGGTTTAATATGAACCGGAAGAAAGCTTAAGCGATAACGTCCACGTTCTGCCCGCGTTGCGGATCCGAGCTGGAATCATCGCGGCTCTGCCGCTCTTCGTGTTCTACGGCCGTCCGGGCCTCGTCTTCCTTACGATACTCTTCCTTAAGGTCGACTTTGGGCGCCGGCGGCGCCGGCGGCGGTGCCGGGGGTAGACTGGTAACGCTATCAACAGCCATGGTAGCTCCTCAGGTGGTTTATTGCATCCCAGGCCCCCTCACCCATGAGGACGGCCCAATTCGAGGAGATCATAGCCGCAGCCGGCCTCGGGTCCTGTGACTACCATCACCTTAACAGCTGGAAATATAAGTTTTTTTTGCCGTGTCGGACCAAATACACACACGAATATGCATGC
>JAOUPW010000652.1 GCA_029879665.1 Rhodospirillales bacterium
AGTCGGAAAAGAAGGGAATCGAAGAAGCGATCGAAGCCCTGCGCGGTCTTCTCGAAGGTAGCGATGTCGAAGCGATCAAGGAAAAAACCGAAGCCCTAACCGAAGCCTCGATGAAACTGGGCGAAGCGATCTACAAGGCCAGCCAGGCGGAACAGGAACAGGAAGCCGCGGAAACTTCGGGCCCGGATGGCGGCGGCGAGCCGAAAGATGACGGCTCTGTGGTTGACGCCGACTTCGAAGAAGTGGACCCGGATAAACCAGACGCAGAAACGAAAAACTAATCATCGCCCTTGCCGCCGTTCCGTAATTTACGGAACGGCGGCGGCGGCGACTGGTTCTTGATCTATCCTGAACCGACCTAAAGGGGAAACGGCAAGCATGGCCAAGGAAGATTATTATTCCCTGCTCGGCATAAGCCGGGAAGCGGACGCGGACGAGATCAAAAAATCGTACCGTAAGTTGGCCATGAAGTTTCATCCCGACCGCAACGCCGGCGACGAGAGCGCTGAGCGCAAGTTCAAAGAAATCAACGAAGCCTACGAAATCCTCAAGGACGAACAAAAACGCGCGGCCTATGACCGCTACGGCCACGCCGCGTTCGATCAGGCCCAGGGCGGCGGCCCGGGCGGCGGCTTCGGCGGGTTCGAAGGCGGCATGGCTTCCGGTTTCGCCGACATCTTCGATGAAATGTTTGGTGAATTCGGCGGCGCCCGGCGCGGCGCCGCCAGTGGCCGCGGCCAGGACCTGCGCTATAACATGGAAGTCTCCTTGTCGGATGCCTATCACGGCAAAACGACGCAAATCAGGGTCCAGACCTCGGCCCAGTGCGATAAATGCCACGGCACCGGCGGCGCCGGCGGTTCCAAACCCGCCACCTGCCCGACCTGTCAGGGCCATGGCCGGGTGCGGGCTCAGTCCGGCTTTTTTACGGTCGAGCGCACCTGCGTCAATTGCCAGGGCACCGGCGAGGTGATCAAGGACGCCTGCCGTACCTGCGGCGGCCAGGGCCGCGTGCAAAAGGACAAATCCCTGTCGGTCAACATTCCCGCCGGCGTCGAGGACGGCACCCGCATCCGCCTTGCCGGCGAAGGCCAGGCCGGGCTCCGGGGGGCGCCGACGGGGGATCTGTATATTTTTCTCAGCATTCAGCCCCACCGCATTTTTCAGCGCGACGGCGCCAACATCTATTGCCGTGTGCCGATCCCCATGACCACGGCGGCGCTGGGCGGATCGATCGAGGTTCCGACCGTGGGCGGCGGCCGGGCGCGCATCAACATTCCCGCCGGCACTCAGACCGGCAATCAGTTCCGGCTCAAGGGAAAGGGGATGAGCATCCTGCGCTCCAAGTCCTTCGGCGACATGTTTGTTCATGCGCTGGTGGAAACGCCGGTCAACCTGAACAAGGAACAGGCCGAGCTGCTGAAAAAATTCGGCGAAAAAACCAGCGCCGAAACCCACAGCCCGGAATCCCACGGCTTTTTCTCCAAGGTCAAGGACCTGTGGGAAGACCTTAAGGATTAAGCCGCCGCCGGGACGCCCTTTATCCTCATCCCGTTTTGCGCCATAGCGTTTGCCGTGATCCGGCCCTTTGCTGTAATCTGGAGCCAACGAAACAGGGGCCCGGCCCGGGAGTAAGACAATGAAAATCGGAATCGTCGGATGCGCCGGGCGCATGGGCCGCATGCTGATCAATGAAGTGCTGGCCAGCGCCGGCGCCGAACTCGCCGGCGGCTCGGAAGCCCCGGGCAGCGAATTCATCGGCGCCGACCTCGGCGCCCTGGTCGGAGCGGACGCCCTGGGCATCTCCGCCGGCGATGACGCCGCCGCCCTGTTCGAGGCGTCCGACGTAGTCATCGATTTCACCGTGCCCCAGGCGACCTTGGCCCACGCGGCCCTGGCCCAGGGCACCGGCACGGCCCTGGTGGTCGGCACCACCGGGCTGACGGCGGCGCATCAGGGGGCGCTGGAAGCGGCGGCGAAAAAAGCCTGCCTGATTCAGGCCGCGAATTTTTCCTTGGGCGTCAATGTGTT
>JAOUPW010000654.1 GCA_029879665.1 Rhodospirillales bacterium
CTGGGTCTTGGTGAACGCGCCGGTAACGCGCCGACCGAAGACGTAGCCATGGCGCTGCTCACCATGTACGGCATCGATATCGGTCTGAAATACGACAAGCTCTATCCGCTCTCCAAACTGGTGCAGGAAATTTCGGGCGTCGAAGTTCCTTCCAACCGTTCCGTGGTCGGTGATCAGCTGTTCCAGGTTGAATCGGGCATCATCGCCAACTGGTTCCGCAACTGCGGCAAGGAACACCAGACCGAACTGTTCCCGTTCCGGCCTGAATTTGTCGGCCAGACGGATGCCAGCGTCGTTCTCGGAAAAGGCAGCGGAATCGATTCCGTCAAAATCTGGCTGGAAAAATTCCAGATTCAAGCCACCGATGAGCAGGCGATGGCGATCCTTATGGAAGTCAAAGCGTTCGGCGGTGCGCAGAAGCGGCTGCTCAAGGACGAAGAGTTCAGAAAAATTGCCAACGATACCCTTGCCAAGGTGGCCTGAGGCGCCAAGGAAGGGTAAGGCTTTTATTTTTCGGAACAGGGCTTGAAATTAGTCTGAAAAAGCTAACCTGTTCCTAATAAGAACATACCGCCGGCGCCGCGGGAAATGCCCCGGTTTGGGCTGTTTCCCGCGGCGTTTGGCCATAGTTCTGGGTTTAACGAAGACAGGGACGATAGGGGATCGAAGTTGAAACCTTTTGAGTATGTGGCGCCCGGTACCGCCGATGAAGCGGTAGCCATTCTAACCAAGAACGGTCTGAATGCCCGGATCATTGCCGGCGGCACCGACTATCTGGTCGAACTCAAGCATTCTTCCAGTGTTCCCAAGGTCGTCGTCGATGTTTCTAAGCTTTCCGAACTTAAGGGAATTGATCTGACCGAACAGGGGCTGCGTATTGGCAGCGCGGTTACTCATAGCGAAATCATGGCTTCCCCCTTGGTGGCGGAACATGCTCTCGCCATGCAAGAGGCGGCGTTGACCGTCGGTGCCGTGCAGACTCGCAATCTGGGCACCCTTGGCGGAAATCTTGTCACTTGCGTTCCGTCCCTGGACAGCGGCCCGGTTCTGGTCGCCCTTGACGCCGCCGTTACCCTGGCCGGTCCCAAGGGTAGGAGAACCATGCCGCTAACCGAATTTTTTGTCGGTCCGCGCAAGACCGCGCTTGAGTCGGGCGAACTGCTGGTGGAAATCCTGATCCCCAAGGAGCGCCTCGGGCGAGGATGTTCGTTCCGTAAATTCGGTCTACGCAAGGGGCAGGCGTTGGCGCTGGTTAATGCCGCTGCCAGCCTCGATCTGGATAAGGGAAAACTCACCGATGTGCGGATCGCCTTGGGCGCGGTGGCGCCGACGGTGATTCGGGCGGTGACAGCGGAAAAATTGCTCAACGGCAAGGCGCCGTCGGAAGATCTGTTTGCCGAAGCCGCGGATATCGCGGTATCAGAGGCCAAGCCGATCAACGATTTTCGGGCCTCTGCCGATTACCGCCGGGATTTGATCCGCGCCGGAACCAAGCGGGTTCTAGCGGAAGCGCTGACGCGCGCCGAAGGCAAGTCTTAAGCCAAAGGAGTGAAGGGTTTGATAGACGTCAAAATCAAGGTCAACGGCAAGGATATGACGGCCAGCGTTCCGGCGGAAACCACCTTGCTTAACCTGCTGCGCGAAACCTGGCGCCTGACCGGGGCCAAGCTGGGCTGCGATGTCGGCGACTGCGGCGCCTGTACGGTTCTGGTCGATGGCTTGTCGGTCAATTCCTGCCTGATGCTGGCGGCGCAGGCGAATGGTTGCGAAGTGACGACCATCGAAGGGCTGGGAGAATACGACCATCTTCACCCGTTGCAGGCGGTGTTTGATCAGGCTTCGTCTTTTCAATGCGGATTTTGCGCGCCGGGCATGATCATTTCCGCCAAGGCGCTGCTCGACGTCAATCCGAAACCCACCGAATATGAAATCCGCGAAGCATTGGCGGGAAATCTCTGCCGTTGCACCGGTTATACCAAGATCATTGACGCGATCCTTGAGATTAGCGGCCAGTCAGTCGGCGACAGAAA
>JAOUPW010000058.1 GCA_029879665.1 Rhodospirillales bacterium
GCCACCGCCGCCACCGCCGCCACCGCCGCCACCGCCGCCACCTTTGGCGAAGGCGGAAACAGGTGTGAAGCCGGCTGTGTCAGTGTCAAACGCGACCGGGGCCGTCACCAGGCCAAGGGCCAGGATGCTGACCGAGGCCATAAATCCAAGGCGAATATGGTCAAAGGGAATTCGCGAATCTGTTTTTTTCATTTCAACCTCCTAATTCCGTAGGCACCAAAACTAAGTTTCCGAATTCGTCGGGCGCGAATTTTAAAAAACTGCCCGAAACGTTCTTTCCAGCTTGGCCTTCTGACGGGAAATCCGATCATTAAATGATGCCGATGAGCGGGAATATTGTCAATCAACCAAATAATTACAGTTTAATGAAAAGAATAAATACAAAAAATTTAAATATAATGATATATAATTACTTGAACATGAAGGCACGTTCATTTTCCCTGTTCCTTTCCATTTTGGGCCATTTTGGGCCTTTTTGGGATTGGGGTGCAGGGTTCCATGAAGAAATTTACGGATCGTGGTTGAGATGCCGACGTCGTCGCTGGCCGGATTGATCCGTTCGGGATTTGCTCATTGTAATTCCGCAAATACGTCTTCGCGGTTGGATTGATCCGCTCGGGATTTGCTCTAGCCGAGAAAACCAGCATTCTTGCCGGTTCGGCCGCTGTAAACGAACTTCGTCTCTTTCTTCGGTCGGTTACCAATCCAGGCGAAAATATCCGTCCCCTTTGTGCCGAAAAAGGCTGCTGCGACCGGGGCCGCCCCCGCCAGCAGCATGATCAGCACGGTTTCGGTACCTGATGCATTCAGCATCTGTTCCAAGGTCACTGCGGCGCCGGCGGAAACCGTGGCCGCGATTACGGTTACGAAGAAGGTGGTCACCTTGCCGGCAATGGCTGCGGATAAAGTGGACGCCATCATTGAACCTGCCGTTGAAATCAGCATCGCAATTGTCATCGCCGATACCATTATATCCTCCTAAATCAGTTCTTTAGCCTCTTGCTTGCCCTAAGGAAGTCTGTGGGCGCCTGCGGCGAAAAGGCCTTGGCCAACGGGGTTTAAATCTATTGTTATTCTTCAGCTAAAAGATAAAAAAGTCAATAATATCAAATAATTACAATTTAATTACAATAATCAATTAGTATATATTTAATTTTTTATTGTAATTAAAGTTTGATAAAATTGTATTTATTTGAAAGTATTTGACGTTCCCCTTGGGCCTTAAATTCTGCAGATTCGTTGATTTTTTTACCCATCATGGGGTTTGGGAAAGGCGTTCCGGCCAAGGTAAGGTGGGTGCGCTTGGAACAAAATTTTTACCCGCAGAGGCAGTTCCGAAACACCTATGAAATTCCACGACATCCTTCTCACCCTTCTGGTTGTCTTTCTCTGGGGCGTAAATTTTGCCGCCATCAAGGTAGGGGTGAATCATTTTCCACCCATTTTCATGACCGGGCTCCGCTTCGTGCTGGTGGCGGGGGTGCTGGTTCCGTTTTTCAGATTTCCCACCGCCCAGGCCGGCCGGATCCTGGGCCTGTCCGTCGTTTTCGGGGTCTTCCATTTCGGGACCGTGTTTCTGGGAATTACCGGCGTCGACGCGGCGGTCGCGGCTATCGTCCTGCAACTGGGCGTTCCCTTTACCGCTCTTCTGGCCTGGCGAATTCTGGGAGATCGATTCGGAATGCGGCTGATCACCGGCATGGTGCTGGCGTTTTTGGGCGTGGTCATTCTCGCCGGCGAACCGAAAACCGCCTCCAGTCTGCCCCATATGTTGGTGCTGGTGCTCTCGGCCCTGGCCTGGGGATACGCCAATATCCAGATCAAGCAGATCGGGCCGATTAATCCGCTCTGCCTGACCGCCTGGATGGCGATGTTCGCCATGCCGCAATTGCTGATCCTGTCGGCGGTGGTGGAAACCGGGCAATGGAATGCGGTGCTTTCGGCGGGCGGAACGGAATGGGGGGCGTTGCTGTTCGCCGGGCTGGGCTCCACCGTCATCGGGTATGGGTTATGGTACTTTTTGATCGGCCGGTACGAGGTCTCCCGGATTGTGCCATTCGGCCTGCTTACCCCGCTCATTGGCGTTGCCGCCGGCGTGTTGTTGCTGGGTGAGATCCTAACCTGGCAAAAGGTCTTCGGCGGTCTGATCACCGTGAGCGGCGTTGCCATCATCCAACTGCGCCGGCAGCATATGGGACAACATCGGGACGTGGACTAATGCCATCAAACTTTTCTTCCAATTTCGATACCCGTCCCGCCGGCACCGTCGTTGACATGTTGATTTTTCATTACACCGGCATGGAAGACCGGGAATCCGCCCTCGAACGGCTGTGCGATCCCTCCTCCAACGTCAGCGCCCATTATCTGATCGGCGAAGACGGATCGGTTGAAGCCCTTGTCGCCGAAAAACATCGTGCCTGGCACGCCGGCGAGGCCGCCTGGCGGGGACAGTCCGACATCAACGCCCGGTCCATCGGTATCGAACTGGTCAACCCCGGTCATGAATTCGGCTATCGGCCGTTTACGGAAAGCCAGATGCTTTCAGTGGAGATTCTGGCGCGGGAGATTCTAGACCGCCACCCCATTCCGGCGCGCAATGTGGTCGGCCATTCGGATGTGGCGCCCCGGCGCAAGACCGACCCGGGTGAGCTGTTCGACTGGCGGCGGCTGGCGGAACGGGGAATTGGTCTATGGCCGGACGAAGGCGCGGCCGGCAGCGGAGAAGCGGAAGATACGGCCAACCTTTTAATCCAATACGGCTATGAAATCATGGACTTACCTATGACCATCGCCGCCTTTCAGCGTCATTTCCGCCCGTCCCGTATCGACGGGGTGGCAGATGGAAAGACCGCAGGGGTGCTGCGCGCCCTTCTTTCCATGATTGCTTGACCATGACCGCTTGACGTTCGGTTTTTCCGGAATACCTTAGCGGGGCCAGACGGCTGGATGGCCGCCTTTCGTGCCTTCGGGCGCGGGGGGAGGAAAGTCCGGGCTCCACGGAAACACGGTGCCGGGTAACGCCCGGCGGGGGTGACCCCAGGGAAAGTGCCACAGAAAGCAAACCGCCTTTTGTTCGCAAAGGGTAAGGGTGAAAGGGTGCGGTAAGAGCGCACCGCGCCCCCGGCAACGGGGGTGGCAAGGTAAACCCCACCGGGAGCAAGACCGAGTAGGGACGGTACGCCGGTCTTTTTTCTTCGGAAATTGGGCCGGCAGGCGGGTTTTCGCGCTGCCGTCCGGGTGTGTCGCGCGAGGCGTCCGGTAACGGGCGCCCCAGATGAATGGTCATCCATCGCCCCTGATTATTTGGGGGCGGGGACAGAACCCGGCTTACAGGCCGTCTGGCTAATTTATTTCAGTTTTTCAATGGGATAGGCAAGTCTTGCAAAGACAAAAGCGCCGTTCGCGGGAAAAATATTTATAATTCCGGACAATCAATACTCTGTTTGATCTTCCGGGCTTATAGAAAAACGAAATGGAAATACTGGCGAACTTCCGGCCGGATCCGGGTCCTGTACCCCAAAATTGAGGGTTTTTACGCTACAAAGTCCTCCTCCCTCAATATAACTTTACAATCCCTCAAAAGAACATAGTGCGAACATAAAATTGCCTGATTTTTCACGCAGTTATGGGTAATCCCAACCCTTGGGGACCGGTTGTTGACAGGACGCAACATACAGTGGAACCGGGAAAATTTGAGTAAAACTTTAAGAATCCAAGTAATTCCAAGGCCTACCATTGACGCCCATTGTTTCCCATGATATCCCATTATGTCCCAAGAAATGTCTTTGGGGCGCTGGATTAGTGAGTTTTTTGCCCGAGAGGCATCGCGGCGAAAAAGAATTTTTCGGGGGCCGGTATGGCGCTGTTGGTTGGCAGGTACGTCAACAAGATCGACAAGAAGGGACGGGTCTCCGTGCCCAAGCCCTTCCGTGATTCGTTCAAGGGACAGGGCTTCTCCGGTCTTTACGCCTATCCTTTGTTCAAGGTTCCGGCGATCGAAGCCTGTGATGAAGCGTTCATGATCCGATTGAGCAGTAGCCTCGAAGACCTGGACATGTTTTCCGACGATCACGACGATCTAGCTTCGGTCATCCTGGAAAACGCCCATCCGCTTCCCTTCGATCCAGAAGGCCGGATCGTTCTTCCCGGCGAACTGCTCGAATACGCCAACATTTCCGCCCAAGCCGTGTTTGTCGGTCGCGGCGGGCGTTTGCAAATTTGGGACCCGGACTCGTACGCCAAGCACAGCCTTCAGGCATTCGAGCGCGCGCGCACCCGGGGCGCGACCTTGCGACTTCGCAAGGAAACCGAGGAGGGAACCCCATGAACGGGGCGTCGCAATCTCCTCACCTCCCCCAATCCCCTGTTGCCGAACATGTTCCGGTAATGTTGGACGAGGTGCTTGAAGTTCTGGCGCCGCGCGACGGCGCCACCTATGTGGACGCTACTTTCGGCGCCGGCGGATATTCAAAAGCCCTGCTCGAGTCCGCCGCCTGTGCAGTCTTTGGGATTGACCGCGATCCGGCTGCGATTAAACGGGGCGCCGTCCTTCAATCCCGTTATCCGGGCCGGTTGACGGTCCTGACCGGATGCTTCGGAGACATGGCGGATATTCTCGATCGCGAGGGTGTTGCAAAGGTGGACGGCGTCGCTTTCGATCTTGGCGTTTCATCGCCGCAAATTGACGATCCCGAACGGGGCTTTTCCTTCCGTTACGACGGCCCCCTCGACATGCGGATGGGCAACGACGGGCTCAGCGCTGCGGATGTGGTAAACCACACGGAAGAAAATGAACTCGCCGATATCATCTACAACTTTGGTGAAGAACGGGCGTCGCGCCGTATCGCACATGCCATTGTTGAGGGCCGCTCGAAAAGCCCGCTGACCCGGACCGGTCAACTGGCCGATCTGATCCGCGGGGTTGTCTCCCGTTCCCGCGATGGCATCGATCCCGCCACCCGGACATTTCAAGCTCTGCGCATCTACGTCAACAACGAACTGGGGGAACTGGACCACGGACTCGCCGCCGCCGAAAAGGTACTGGGACCTGGCGGACGGCTGGCCGTGGTGTCGTTTCATTCCCTGGAAGACCGCAGGGTTAAGGAATTTCTGAGACTCCGCAGTGGCGGTGCGCCGCATGCGTCCCGTCACATGCCCATGGCGGAAACAAACCCGCCGGCGCCCACATTCCGGCTGCTCCGCCGGGGCGCCCTCAAACCATCGCCCAAGGAAACGGCAGCAAACCCCCGCGCCCGTTCCGCCCGCTTGCGCGCCGCCGAACGGATCGATGCTCCGTCCTGGTCCGCCGATCCAGATGCGCGAAAGGCGGCTTGAGGGAAAAACCATGCAGCATTCAACCCGTCTTTCCCTGCTGATTCTTTCCCTGCTGCTGGCAAGCGGCCTGATTCTGACTCTGTTCACGGTCAAATTTCAGGTTCAGGACCTGGAAGATGAACTGGTCCGGCTGAACAAAATGGTTGTTGCCGACCTGCAGGCCATTCATGTGCTGGAAGCGGAATGGAGTCATCTCAACGAACCCGCGCGGCTCAGAAATTTAGCCGAACGGCATCTCGGCCTGGTCGAAATCAGGCCGGATCAATTGGTGAAAATTGAATCTCTGAAAACCCACCTGGTCCGGAATGCATCCGGCGAAGGAACCCGGAATTCGAAAACGCCAAATATTGAAATCAAAGCCGTGAAAGGCGGAAGATGATCAACAGAATTTCAAATCTGTTTTCCGATTCCGCCAAAGGCAATATGCCCAATGTGGCGGGTGGAACGCCCAGCGCCCAGCGCATTCGCCTGCAGGGAATACGCAAGCAAGCCCTGGATACCGGACGCAACCGCCTGCTGGTCACGGGGGTCATTTTCGCCCTTGGGTTTCTGGTGATCGGCGCGCGTCTTGTCGATCTGACGGTTTTTGAATACGGCGGCGAAGCCCTGCTTGCGGCAACCAATCCCCGGCAGCCGGCGGTCAGCGGCAGGGCGAATATTGTTGATCGCAACGGCATCATTTTGGCGACCAGCCTGCCGACGACTTCGCTCTTTGCCGATCCAGGCAGGATTCTGGACCCGGCGGCGGCGGCGGAAAAGCTGGTTAAGGTCATGCCAGGTTTGAAGCGTGCCGAAATCCAGAAAAAATTGACAGGAAAAGGGCGCTTCGTTTGGGTTGCCCGAAATCTCACGCCACAGCAGACCTTTGAAATAAACAACCTGGGTATTCCAGGGGTTGGCTTCCAGCGCGGTGAACACCGGGTTTACCCCCACGGCCGGGCGGCTTCCCATGTTCTTGGCCTGACCGATGTCGATGGCCGGGGTATCGCCGGAGTCGAACAGCATTTTGATCACGCGCTTCGCAGCAATTATTCGCCCTTAGTGCTGTCCATTGACCTCAGGGTGCAGGCGATGATGGCGAGCGAACTGGCAAAAGCGACCAAGGAGTTTCGCGCGCTCGGTGCCGCCGGATTGGTCATGGATGTGGAAACCGGCGAAATGATCGCAATGGTTTCGTTGCCCGATTACGATTCCAACCGTCCCGATTCAATGCAGGGTGAGTCCGGATTCAACCGGGTTGCCAAGGGCGTTTACGAAATGGGGTCGACGTTCAAGTTGCTGACCATTGCAACCGCGCTGGATACCGGCGCCGCCGGCATGAGGTCCCGTTTCGATGCGTCAAAGCCTATCGAGATTGCCAGTTTTTCCATTTCCGATTTTCACGGCAAAAACCGCTGGCTCACGTTGCCGGAAGTTCTGATCTACTCGTCGAATATCGGTGCCGCGAAAATCGCTATGAAAATTGGATCCGACGCGCAACGTAATTACCTCGCGCAATTGGGAATGCTGAAAAAGCCGGCGATTGAAATTCCTGAAATCGGAACTCCGCTCTATCCGGCCCGCTGGCGCGATATCAATACCATGACCATCGCCTACGGACATGGGATTGCGGTAACGCCCGTTCAAATGGCAAGCGCCGTCGCCACCCTGGTCAACGGCGGAATGCACATGCCGGTGACGATATTGAAATATCGGGGCAAGAAACGTCCGGTGGGTAAGCAGGCGTTGTCCGCAGAAACGTCTCGGCAAATGCGGACCCTAATGCGGCTCGTGGTCCGGCGCGGCACCGGCAAGAATGCGGACGTTGAAGGCTATCTGGTTGCCGGCAAAACCGGAACCGCGGAAAAAATGGTCAATGGCCGGTATCAGGAAGATGCCCTGATTTCATCGTTCGTCGGGATATTCCCCGCCGATGCGCCACGCTATTTGGTTTTTGCCCTGCTCGATGAACCCAAGGGTAATAAGGAAACTTTTAATTTTGCAACCGGGGGCTGGGTCGCGGCCCCCCTGGTCGGCCAGATAATCAGGCGCATGGCGCCGTTGATGGGGATGCCTCCGTCCGGAGAGGAGATGAAAAGAAAACCAGGCCATCCCTTATATGTTGCCGCCGGTGAGGGGAAAACCGCAAAGCGAGGGCGGAGAGTTGCTGCTAACTGAATTGATGGAAGGGGATAAGGTTGGAGTGGAACGCGTGCAGGGAATGACGGATATCGAAATCAAGGGGCTTACCAGCGATTCGCGGCGGGTAGAGCAGGGATTTCTTTTTGCCGCGTTGCCGGGCGCTGAATTGGATGGGCGCGCCTTTATTCCCCAGGCCATAGAACGCGGCGCCGCCGCCGTGCTGGCGCCGCCGGGCCATTACCGGCATGCGGAAGATCTGCCTCTCCCCTTGATCATAGATGAAAATCCACGCCGCCGTTTTGCCCTGATGGCGGCCAGATTTTATTCCGGACAGCCCTCACGGGTGGCGGCGGTGACGGGAACCAACGGCAAAACGTCGGTGGTAACCTTCCTGCGCCAGATCTGGACGCAGTTGGGATGCAAGGCGGCAAGTCTCGGAACCCTTGGCGTTTGTTCCCCCGGCGGCGAGACGCCGGCAAACCTGACTACCCCCGATCCGGTGGATTTACACCGCGCCCTGCATGAACTGGCCGCCGAAGGCGTTGACCGTCTTGCAATGGAAGCCTCCAGTCACGGGCTTTCGCAATATCGGCTTGATGGGGTCGAAGTCATGGCGGCGGCATTTACCAACCTGACTCGGGATCATCTCGATTACCACGGGCTGATGAACGATTATTTTGGCGCCAAACTGAGATTGTTTACGGACATTCTCAAAGATAACGGCACCGCCGTCATCAATGCCGACGTTCCTTACGGCGATGCAATCGTGGATGCCTGCCGGAGGCGCGGCCTTCGCGTTATGACCTATGGCGAACAGGGCCAGGATATTCA
>JAOUPW010000655.1 GCA_029879665.1 Rhodospirillales bacterium
AACGTGAGCTTCCAAGCGCTTCTATGCGCCAAGGTGGCGGGCATTGATTTCCCGCAGATACACCCTGGAAGAGAGTTCCATTTCTAATCAGGATCAAGACGATCGGGAAAATGGGGCGATATATGGTGACGCATTCCGTTCCTTAGGACATAGACGGAATGATGAGAGGCAAATTGTCCTAAATAACCACTGAGGTTTAAGTAATCCAAACTAATTTAGTCAGGAAAACATAAACCCCATCCCTCTGATCTCCAGGCAGAATCTAGAAAAACGGATTATTTTCCTGAATCAAACCAATATTATTATTTAATAAAGAAAATATTTAATTGATTAAATTGATATATTTTCATTTTTTGAAATAACGAGTTGATTTTCCGTAATATTTCGTGGGCATCAGGGACCACAACATGGACGGGTCTCTATTCGCGGCCCCAATATAAGGTTGCATTGTGTACGCAAATATATTATATGTGTACACGTATGTTATTGATGTGTACACGAATGGATGAGGTTATGACCAAAACAGTAACAGGGCAACACAGTAACGAAACGGCGATTTCCAGAGGGATGCGTCATGTTCTTTGGTATATGAACCGGTTGACTACGGGTTCAGTCGATCGATCCGGCGATATTCCCGGTCTGAAAATCGATTTAAAGATTACCGATGTTGATGCCAATACCTTTCGGGAGGCAAGAAAAAAGCTGTCGACTCTACTAGAGAACGCTATGTTGAGGCCGCAAATCATTAACGTTCGTGGTAAGGGAGAGTTTGTCATCATGCCCTCGCCTACCCTGGAAACCTTGGTCGAACACGCTGAGAGACTCGAGCCGCAACGTACAGAAACTCCCATAACCACTTTGTTACTAGCCATAAACGATGGCGCGGAAACCGACGCCGTTCCAATCGTGAGGCGTGGTCAGCGAATGGAGGATTTCAAGACCACAGAGATTGTCGAACCTGAAATAAGCAGGTAGCCGGTGTATATCGTGGATGCGGAATCGTTGATGACGATTCTTTCCTGTCGAAAAGATAAACCTCTTAACGAATGGATTACGAAGGAAAAACTGGTAGTCCATGTTTGTCCAACCACGATTGCAACGGTCGCCGTATCGCTGAATCAATTTGAGCCGAAAGAACAGAAAGAAGCAAAGGACAAGGATATCCTTTTGAGTAGGCTTGATGCCCTGAAAAAGTGCATTTCCCGCGGCGACCTTGATTTCAAAGACACTGAAGCTCCCGTTTCCATGATCAATATTGATATTGAAACGATCAATATTTTTATAAAATTGGCGGCGTATATTGACAGTGGAAAAATTCTGCCGGATTGGCCGGGGGAACTATCCGTCGTCACTGATTTCGAAATTATGGTTGCAGCCGCCGGATTAAGGCACCAGGCGATTGTTATAGAAAATAAAAATCCGGGAATCTTCAGTGCTCTTGCCGGAGTTCTTCCGCATAAATATGGAGAACTGAATGTCATACAGGCTGACGACCCGTCCTGACCCGGAACCCGATGTCCGCAAGCCACAACAATTGGCCATTCTGGCATTGACCGGCGGCGGTATGCGTGGGTTGTTTACGGCGCGCATTCTCGAAGAACTTCAGGTCATTCGTAATGCGCATACGATTGATACAGATAAACACCTTCACAAGGCTTTCGATGCCGTGGCGGGAACTTCCGTTGGTTCCCTATTGGCTGCTGGTCTGGTTTTGGAAAAGGACCCCGGGGATATAGCTGATATTTTTACGAAATATGGCTCGACGATTTTTCCGGCATATAAAAGGCCCAAATTATTCAAGGGGCGTAAAGCCTGGTATGACAATGGCCCATTACATGATGTCGTTTGCGAATTGATAGATGATGATATTCGTTTGGGCAATCTGCCAAATAATATTGTAATTCCGACCTTCAACGAATCAACCGGGGAGCCCGTTGTCTTTTCCAATTTAAACACGGTGCACAGTAACAAAAAACTTATAGACGTAGTTATGGCGAGCGCCGCCGCTCCGATTTATTTCCCTGCCT
>JAOUPW010000657.1 GCA_029879665.1 Rhodospirillales bacterium
GAAGGTGGGTCGATAACCCTGTCCTGTTCTGTTTTTTCATCGGGAAAATGCCGGTTCTCGGTTTCCGATACGGGACAAGGCATTGCGGAGGAATATCACGACAAGGTGTTTACCCCTTTCAACAGGCTCGCCGAAGAAGGAGGCGCAAAGGAAGGTACGGGCATTGGCCTGGCCATCACCCGCCAGATTGTTGAGTTAATGGGCGGTGAGATTGGTTTTTCTTCCGCCAAGGATGAAGGTTCCACCTTTTGGTTCGATCTGCCCACGGTCAGCGAAACCGAGGCACTCCAGTGGACTCAGGCGTATAAAGAAAAAGAGGACGCGACGATTTCTGGAAACGTTGAGCTTCATCCGTGTACCGTACTGTACGTGGAAGATAATTCGGCAAACCTGAAATTGATGAAAATGATTCTGGATCGAGTCGGTGCATTGACTCTGCATTCGGCCCATACGGCGGAAATCGGCATTGAAATTGCCCATCAGGTCCATCCAGATCTTATTCTGATGGACATCAACCTTCCCGGTATTGACGGAGTGCAGGCGCTCAAGGAGCTTCGTAAAGATCCGCAAACCCGGGATATTCCGGTGATCGCGGTTAGCGCCAACGCCATGCCCCATGATATTAATACCGCCATGCGGGCCGGGTTCGAATCGTACATTACGAAACCTTTTGATATCCCGGACGTGATGGAGAAAATTTCCACGGAATTGACGCGGAAGGTTGAGATAAAAGGAGATGAACCGCCGGTCGGGAAACCCATCGCGCATCAGGCCGGCGATTATGCGCCGTTGGACGAGGAAGAAGTCGGGCGACTTTTTTCCGCAGCCGCGACATTGCCGGCGAAATACGTAACCGTGCTGAAAAGACAGGCCGCAACGCTGCCTGTCTTGATCGCCAAGCTGCGAAGCCTGGCGGGCGATGGGGAGGCCCATGAAGCGGAAATCACCGCACATACCCTAAAAACCAACAGTGGAACCTTCGGAGCGAGAGAACTGTGGGCACAGGCCCAAAAAGCGGAAGCAATATCGAGCAATGGGGGCTTCGCCGAAATCGGCGGACTGGTGGACGGCATGGAGGATGAATACGAAATCGTTGCCCCGGTGTTGGAGCGGCTGCTGAAGGATTTGGAGGCAGCTGTGGAAGAAACGCGTTAGCCGTTTACCGAAGCCGGCCGGGAAACGATGCGGATTTGACCTTGCGACGGAAAATATTTTCAAGACCAACGGCCAGACGTTTTCCGAGATGAAGAAAACATTCGCCATCATCGGCATGCCCTTGTTCAAGGCCCATGCCTAATATGAAACGCTTGGCCTAATATGAAACGCCTGTTTGCACAGCGCCGAATTTACGCTGGAAATCCGGCGACGACTGAACGCGATCGCGTCGCCGGACGAATTTCTTTCCCGGCTTAAGGTCTGAAGGTTCGGCTCGTCCTCACCCCAACTGCTTGCCCAGCCGTCCCGCCAGGTCCTGGATGTACTGCCAGGCGACGCGGCCCGAGCGCGAGCCGCGGGTCACCGACCATTCGATGGCTTCCGCGCGCAGCTGTTCCGCCGATACGTCCAGGCCGAAATGGTTGGCGTAGCCCTCGATGATGGCGAGGAAGGTGTCCTGGTCGCAGTTGTGGAAGCCCAGCCACAGGCCGAAACGATCCGACAGCGAGACCTTTTCCTCCACCGCTTCCGCCGGGTTGATGGCGCTGGAGCGTTCGTTTTCGATCATGTCGCGGGGCATCAGGTGGCGGCGGTTGGAGGTGGCGTAGAAAATCACGTTTTCGGGGCGGCCCTCGATGCCGCCTTCGAGCACCGCCTTCAGCGACTTGTACGAGGTGTCGTCGGTGTCGAAGCTGAGGTCGTCGCAGAAAATGACGAACCGGCGGTCCTGATCCTTGAGCCGGCCCAGCAGCCGGGGCAGGGAAGGGATGTCCTCGCGGTGGATTTCCACCAAAACCAGGGCGCCGGGGGACTCATTGTTGACGGTGGCGTGCACCGCCTTGACCAGCGAGCTTTTGCCCG
>JAOUPW010000658.1 GCA_029879665.1 Rhodospirillales bacterium
CTGCTGGTCGATTCGGATTCTTACCTGCGCATGCATCTTGTCGAAGAGCTGTGGCGTACGGGAGACTGGTTCGAGAAAACCACTCCCGTCATCAATGCGCCGTATGGGGATGACCGGCCCTGGCCGCGCATCATGGACGCCCTGCTGATTGGCACCGCCCTTCCCTTTGCGCCGTTTATGGATATGAGGGATGCATTTTACTGGGCGGGGGTGATTTTCAGCCCGTTGCTGGGCATGTTGCTGATCATTTCACTTTCCTGGGGCTTACGGCCTTATTTGAACAATGGTGGATTCATACTTCTAGGCGCGCTCTTCGTGCTGCAACCCTCCCTTTATGCCACTTTCCTTCTTGCCCGGCCGGATCATCACAGCTTGCAACTTTTCCTGTTTGGAACAGTCTTCGTCATGCTGTTGCGAATCATTACGGAAAAATCAAAACCGGAACTCGCCTATGGGGCGGGGGCGGTTCTTGGCCTCGGAATTTGGGTCAGCGTCGAGATGCTCATCACTCTGCTGGCCTCGGCGGCGATATTGGGACTGATGTGGCTGTGGCAAGGCGGCGAACACTGGCGAACACTGCGCCGCCTTTTCTGGAGCGCCTTTGCCGTTCTCAGCGTCGCCATGATTACTGAACGGCCGCCTGGTGAATGGCAGAGCGTGGAATATGATCAGTATTCGATCGTCCATTGGGCTCTTGTCGCTTCCATGGCTTTTGTCTGGACCGGATTTGAACGGCTTGATCTGCCCCGTCTCGGGGGTGCGCCCGCCCGCTTTATCCGGGGCGCCGCAGCGGTTGCGCTGGTTGCGCTGGTCATGGCCCTCCTTTATCCCAAATTTTTCTTAGGGCCCTTCGCCGAGATCGATCCCAAGGTCATGCCCGTTTGGTATTACCTGATTCGGGAAAACCAACCCCTATTACCCACATCATTGCACGATGCAGGAAAGCTAGTTTTTCTGTTCGGCCCCGCCTTGTATGCCGTTGGATACGGCACCTATGCAATCAAGGGCGGGCCGGATTCAATGAAAGCGGGCTGGCTATATTTCATCGTTGCAATTTCAATCTACATTCCGCTGACCCTTCACCAGACCCGCTGGGGAACCTACGTTGCCTTTCTCATGCTCATTCCGTGGGCGCTGTTAATTACACAGGTTTGGCGTTGGAGCGGCGGCGTCAACCTTGCGGGGCGGGAAATCCCCCTGCGCGTACCATTGATTCTCGCGCTCCTGTCGGGGCATGTCATTATCGGCGGCGGTCTGATGACGGCAACCGTTTCGGCAAAGGCACCGGGAAAAACGCCAACTACGATCGAAGCCTGCCGCTGGCCGCTGATGGTCGAGCCGCTTAGAGAACGGGCGGAAGCGAAACCCGGCGGCGAAAAACTGATCGTCCTCAGCTTTATTCACCAGGGCGGGGAAATCGTCTATCGCACCGGTCAACGGGCAGTCGGCGCGCCCTATCACCGCAATGTTGCGGGCATCCTGGATACGGTTAATTTCATGAGCGATGAGGGCGATGAGGCGGCTCGTCGGATCCTCGCCCGCCGGGGGGTGGATTACGTGGTGATCTGCCGTAACTCCCATGACGCGTTGCGCTATCTGCACGACGGGCGGAATACCTTGTACAGGAAATTGGCGAGTGGCATGGCGCCCGCCTGGCTCCGGGAAGAACCCCTGCCCGCCGAAGCCGCCCGCTATTTCAAAATGTATAGAGCGGTGAATTAGGAAGCGTCACTTCAGGGAAGCCACGATGCCTCGACTGGCGCGACGGCCCGCCGCGACGGCGGTAACGACCAGATCCGGCCCGTGGCTGTTATCTCCACCGACGAAGATCTTGCGGTGTGAGGTCCGTCCGTTTTTATCCGTCACGATCAAGCCCTGCGCGTAAATGGCGATTCCCAATTGCGTGGTCCAATCGGTCTGTTCAGCTACCTGACCGAAGGCGACGATAACGATGTCGCAGGCGTAGAGGTTTCCATATTCTCCGTCTCCATTTTTGAATCGGACCCCTTTTAT
>JAOUPW010000659.1 GCA_029879665.1 Rhodospirillales bacterium
ACCTGGCCCGGACCGGGTCCGGATCATTTCTAAAATTGCCGGGCAGGAACCTAACCGGTAGGATGGATTCGGTTTTTTGTTTTGATTATTTCGGGCGGTTTTTTATGGACATTAAAGATCACATTCGTTCCATCCCTGATTTCCCCAAACCGGGAATTCTCTTTTACGACATCTCGACCCTTCTCGCCCATCCCGATGCCTGGCAGGTGGCCATGGGACGGATGGCCCGGTCCGTTCGTGAGTTTCAGCCCGATATTCTGGCCGGGATCGAATCCCGCGGGTTCCTGGTTGCCGCCCCTCTGGCGTTAAAACTGGGCTGCGGCTTTGTCATGCTTCGGAAAAAAGGCAAGCTGCCGGGAGAAACCATTGCCCATGAATACGATCTCGAATACGGCACCGATATCATGGAAGTCCAGAACAACACCATTATTCCGGGACAGCGTGTCGTCGTCGTCGATGACCTGTTGGCGACGGGGGGAACGATGGCCGCTTCGATAGAACTTCTCCGCAAACTCGGCGCCCAGGTAACGGGGGCGGCATGCATGATCGAACTGACGTTCCTCAATGGCCGGGAGAAACTGGATGTCCCCTTCAGTTCCCTTGTTGCCTATGACGAATAATCCGGACGAGCCATTCTCATGCTAGACCGGGCATCCATTGAACAGTTGTTTGAAGCCGTCGGAACGGAAACGGCGAAAGAACTTCTTACTTTTTTCATTGCCGAAGCCCGCGAAAGAGTTGGCCGGATCAAGGATTTGACCGAACAGGGCAACTCCGGAGGCTCAATTGCCGAGGACCTGGCCCGGGAAGCCCATTCCATGAAAAGCACGGCCATGACCTATGGCCTGCCCGAACTGGGCGAGCGTGCCCGTGAGCTGGAAATGTCCTGCAAGGCGGGAAAGACCGACCCCGGTCTGGCCGCCCAGGTTTGTGAAGTTGCCGAATCCACCCTCACGGAACTCGCGGATTTTCTTGTATCCGTCTAGGGCTGCTCAGGGTTCATTGATGTTGAGGGCTTCGGATCAAGCAAATTGGCTAAGGTCTAACGGCCGCCTCGACCCCCGACCCAAATGCAGATCGGGATAAATCTCGGAGTTTCGAGTTCCGGGATAGTAAGTCTGCTTATACGCTGGGCGCGCCTGAATCCTGGCGAGCCATTCGGTCACCTTGGGCAGGTCTTCATCCCAAAGAGCCGCGTAGCCCAGGTCTTCCATCCGGTCGAGCAAGGGCGCGACGCAGATGTCGGCAAGGGTATACTGCGTTCCCATCAACCATGGGCCGGGATCGCCGAGGGCGTTTTCCATCCTGAGCACCGTCTTCCTGATATCGCCAACCGCGCGGGCGATTTCGTCGTCACTGAAACCGCTCCGGCCCATCTTTCGGTATTGCTCGGACTTGGTCGGCCGCTGCTTGGCGAGATCGTTGAACTCTTCATCCGTCATTTTCTGAAACTTTTGGATCAGGCCTCCGAAATTGAACGACGGATAGCGCACCGCCGGGGTCGCCACCAAGTCGAAATAGGTCAGCCACGCCCGCATCTTCGCCTTTTCCTTAAGATCTTCCGGCGCCAACCGGACCTCGGGAAAGGCATCATCGAGATATTGTAAAATAACCGACGATTCGATGATCGGAACACCGTCGTGAATCAACGTCGGCACCACACCGTTGGGGTTGAGCTTGAGATAATCCGCCTTGAGATGGTCGTGCTTGGCCGAGATCATTCGGTGGTCGACCCACTCAAGGCCCTTTTCGGCGAGGCAGATGCGCACCTTCTGGCTGCAGGTCGATTGCGGAAAATTATAGAGCTCAAGCATGGTCCGGTCCCCGTTCAAACGTCGCCGGGTATAGTATCCGAGTTGATCCTGTCGGCAACGGAATACCGGGCCGCCCTGGTGATTGACTCTCCGGCGGCCGGCAGCGGACGGCGGATTGAGATCAGTGCCGGATGAAATATTGCCTGTGAGAACGCCGCAGAAAGAAGTGACCGTTCGCACCTTGGCGATGGCGGTGCC
>JAOUPW010000059.1 GCA_029879665.1 Rhodospirillales bacterium
CAGCAACCGATGGCCTTATTGTTCGTCGCCCTGGCCGCCTTGATCGGCGTTATCGTCGGCGCCCTGCCCGGATTAACCGCGCCCACGGCCATCGCCTTGCTGATGCCGGTGACGTTTTATCTCGAACCGCTGGTTGCCTTGGCGTTCCTCTATGTGATCGGAAAATCCGGCCGGTTTGGCGGATCGATTTCGGCGATCCTGTTCAATACCCCCGGCACCGCGGCGTCGGCGGCAACCATGTTGGACGGCAATCCGCTGACCCGGCAGGGCAAGTCCGGAAAAGCCCTGAAAATGGCGGCGTTGGCTTCGGTGTTCGGCGACACCACCGGCGAGTTGTTGTTGATCTTCGGAGCCTCGGCCATCGCCACGCTTACCGCGACTTTCGGACCACCGGAATTCTTTTCGATTTATCTGATGGCCTTCGTCATCATTGGCAGCGTCGTCGGAAAGTCGATCGTCAAAGGTTTGCTGAGCACACTGTTCGGCGCTCTGGTTTCGCTGGTCGGCATGGATCCGATTTCCGCCGAACCCCGCCTGACCATGGGCTTGCTGGAATTGGAAAGCGGCTTTTCCCTGGTTCCCCTTTTGATCGGCATTTTCGTGATGTCGGAAATCATGTACAACGCCGAGGAAACTCTGTCCGGACATGTTCGCAAATTCATCATGGTTGATTCGAAAGACCGCGATTCGAACCGCGTTACCTGGGCCGAATTCAAGCGGTGCCTTCCGGTCATGATCCGGTCTTCGGTCCTGGGATCCTTGATCGGCATTATTCCGGGATTGGGCTCCCCGGTCGCCTGTTTCGTTGCCTACAGCGAGGAAAAGCGCCGCGCGCCCAACAAGGAAGCATGGGGCACCGGGGTTCTGGAAGGCGTCGCCGCTCCCGAATCCGCCAACAACGCGGTGTCCGGACCAAGCATGATTCCCCTGCTTACCCTCGGCGTGCCGGGCAGCACCATTGCCGCGATCCTGATCGGCGTTTTTCTGATTCACGGTATCCAGGTCGGCCCGACCATCTTCGAAACCGCCCATGATCTTGTTTTTGGCCTGTTCGCCTGCGGCTTGATCGGTATCGCGCTTTACGGTCTGATCGGTTATTTCGGCGGTCCGCTGATCGGCCGGCTCGTCGCCCTGCTGTCGCCGCGAATTATCTATCCCTTTATTTTCCTCACCGCGTTTATTGCCGCCTACTCGGCCCGTTCCAGCGTCTCCGACGTCGTCATCATGCTGATCTTCGGCATCATCGGTTACATTATGCGCAAGTTCGATTTCGCCCCGGCGGCGTTTATCATCGCCTTTGTCCTGGCCAAGGGCGCAGAGGAATCTTACCGCCAGTCGCTTTTACTCTCTGACGCCGGAAACGGAATCTTTCTCGACCGACCGATCGCGCTCGGGTTCATGGCGTTGGGACTTTTCGTTGTGATTTGGCGTTCCGTTGCCACCCTGAGGGCCGGCCTTAATCCCAGCGGCTAAAACACTTTCTTGCGGCGCCATTTTTTCGGGTGCGCGCTGGGGAACATCAACCCGCTGGCATCCACCCCCAGGTCGACCATCAATTTTGCCATCGTGATCGCGCAGCTATAGCCTTCGAGCACCGGAATTTCCCAGCCCAGGTCATCCAGCCGCTGTTGCAAAATGGGCTTCAACCAAAACGACGCGGAACAGCCGAAGGTAATGACCTCGGCGCCGTCTTCCTCGATCGCCGCCACCGCCTCGGTCACCGCGGCCTCAACCATCTCGGATTCTTCGCCCCGCTGGGCTTTTTCCCGTTCCTTGTAACATTGCCGTTCCAGATCGGCGCCAGGGCGTGGCAGGGGAAAATTGACGTTGCGGATGGATGCGCAACGGCTATCGAACCGGTTTCGCACAATCAGGTCGTAGTAATACATGTTGTGGATTTCGGCCATGTCTATCACCGAAAACTTGTTCCCGAGCATGGATGCCACATGCATCTGGGACGTCGCGCATGAGGTCACCGGGATGCCATACTGGCGCCCGATCTCCTTTGCTCCGAAGACCCCGGGCTCGCCGCCGCCGAGCAGGACGATGGCGTTGTATTTACCGCTTTCGCAGGCTTCTCGCACGATCGGCAGACGGCCCGCCGCGACGATTTCGAATTCTTCCCGGCTTTCCACCGGCCAATCGCCGTAGGTCGCCAACGGCCCATGATGCAGGTCCCAATCGACGTCTTCGAGGTAAGGCTTGACCGTTTCATGGTTCATCAGCCTTTTTTCTTTCGGCCCATCGACCGGACGGTGCAGATATTTCGAATCCTTCGGCAGGCTGAAAGCGTTGACAAGAAAAAATCTGTACTTTGCGGATGAAGCCATGATTTCTTCCTTGGTTTCTTCAATCCATCGAATCGAATCTTTGCGCGGACATGTCTTCGCCGTAACGAACCCGGAACAAGAGAGTCCGCTCCTGACCGTTTATATATTCGTGGATTTCTCCTTCCGGGTGGACGATGAACGACCCCGGGGTTACCGGCACCGTCCGTCCCGACGTCCGCATCGTTCCGCCACCTTGATAACAGAAATAGATTTCCGTCGCGTTGGGATGGCAATGAATGGGGCTGGCCTGCCCCGGCTCCCAACACGCAACGGTAAAATCCCCGTCATCGGATGTTCCAAGAATTTTCTCGACATGTTTTTTCGGGTCGAATTCCTGTTCTTCCGCCAAACTAAAAACTAACATTTTCCCCTCCATAATTATGTTTGAAAGCTCATCGGCCGGCGGCAGTTCAGATCACCGTCAAACCGCCGTCAATAACGAGCGTGTGCCCAGTGATTGAAATCGCGCCCGGACCGGCGAGATAGAGTACCCCATCGGAAATTTCAGATGGTTCGGGGCAGCGTCCCATGGGGATACGGGCGAGCATGCGTGCCCGTTGCGCCGGGTCCTTGTGCATTTCGGCGCGCGATTCGGTGAGCACCAGCGTCGGCGCGATAGCGTTTACGCAAATATTTTGCTCTGCCCATTCAACCCCCAGCATCCGGGTCATCTGAATCATGCCGCCTTTGGAGGTGCCGTAAACCGACCGCCCCGCGAACCCGGTCATGCCATGGGTCGAGGCGATGTTGATAATGGCGCCGCCGCGGTCTTCGTCCATGCAGTGTCGGGCAAAGCGGCAGGACAGGAAATAGGCCCCCTTCAGGTTGCCGTTGACCACGTCGTCCCATTCTTCCCAGGTCACCTCGACCGCCGGCTTAAGAAGCGTACGGGCGGCATTGTTCACCAGCACGTCGAGTCCGCCAAGGCCGCGGACGGCGGCTTTGAAACCCTGTTCGATGCTGTCTTCGGATTTAAGTTCCAGGGCAATGGGCACCGCCGTCACGTCCTTGAGATCAGGGTGCGCCATCACTTCGTCCAGCCTGCCGATATCGCGGGACGTGAGTGCCAGATTGTAACCGGCGCGCGCCATAGCCAGGGCGATATCGCGGCCCAGGCCGGTCGAGGCCCCGGTGATAAGCGCCCGTCGGGGGCCGCTGGTACGGTCTGTTTTTTTATTTTCGCTCACGTGCAAAGTCTCCCCAACTATCCGCAAAAATCCGTGAGGGACGATCGGATGCCGCGCCTGGCTTTTGTATTCTTAAATCCGGGGTAAGGCCGGAAAAAACCCTACTCGGTTAAACACAGGCCATGTTCAGGGCGAAACGAGAGAAAAACCGACTGTCCCGCAACAAGTTGTTCGTAGTGGTCGATCTGGATACAGACCTCATAGCGCCCGACCTGGACACGGCATTCAAGAAAATTGCCGAGATAAACCGTATCGATGACCTTGCCTTCAAAGGTATTTCCTTGGCTCTGGCCGTCCGGGCGCTGAAGGTTGACCAGAATGTCTTCAGGCCGCAAACATAGATGAAGAGTCTGTCCAGCGACCGCGCCTTCGCCGCCCAATGACTGGATCCGCAACGGGGCAAGGCCCTCGCCCAGGGAAATTTCCACGTCGCACAAGGCGCCGCTGCGGCCCAGCAGAACGCCTTCCATCAGATTTGCTACGCCGATGAATTTCGCCACAAACACGTTGGCGGGATGCGCGTAAATGGTCTTGGGATCGCCGATTTGTTGAATTACGCCCTTGTCCATCACCACGATCCGGTCGCTCATCACCAAGGCTTCGGATTGGTCGTGCGTAACGAAAATAGAGGTGATCCCTACTTCGCGTTGAAGGCGGACGATTTCAATGCGCATTTGTTCGCGCAATTTGGCGTCAAGATTGGAAAGCGGCTCGTCGAACAGCACCACTTTGGGTTCGTAAACGATGGCCCGGGCCAAGGCGACCCGTTGACGTTGGCCGCCGGAAAGTTTGGTCGCGAAGCGGTCGGCGAGTTGATCAAGGCCGACCAGTTCGAGAACCCGGTCGGTTTTCCTTTTTATTTCGGCCGCGGGCGCTTGGCGCACCCGTAGGCCGTAGGCGACATTGTCAAACACAGTCATGTGCGGCCAGACCGCGTAGCTCTGGAACACCATTCCGATGTTGCGATCCTCGGGGGTGAGATAGATGTCGCGTTCGATCGAAGCGACGATTTCTCCGCCGATACGAATTTCGCCCGCGTTCAACCGCTCCAGTCCCGCGACACAGCGGAGCGTCGTCGTCTTCCCGCAGCCCGACGGCCCCAGCAGGGTCACGAATTCCCCTTGCGCCACCGACAGGCTGACATCGTTCACCGCCTTCTCGGTACCGAAATACTTAAACAGGTGGTCAACTTCGACCGTGCCGCTTCTTGGATCAGTCTTGGATTCGATTTGTGGGCCGGTCATGGCTGCACCGCCAGCGTGTGTTCGGGATCAAAACTCAGGTAGACCTTGTCGCCTTCCCGGAGGCCGGCGCGGGGGTGGGACAGGATTTTCCACTCGAAATTACCCCAGCGCACGCGGCAGTCGACGCAATTGCCGAGAAAGATTGCCTGAATCACTTCGCCCTCGATGTGGGCTCCGCCGTTCTTTTCGCGCACGGCTCGCACGTTTTCGGGCCGCACCGAAAGAACCACGCCATCGCCTTCGCCGATACCCGCGCCCAGGATGCAGGGCAGCCGGATCCGCGATCCGTTTTCCACGACTTCGACCTCGCCGCGCCCGGCGCCGGTAACCTGGGCAACGTGTCCCTTGAGCAGGTTTGCGACACCGATGAAGTTGCTGACATAGCCGTTTACGGGTTGGGAATAAATCTCAAGCGGGCCGCCCTTCTGTTCGATGCGGCCCTTGCTCATGACGATAATTTCGTCACTCATGACCAGGGCTTCGGATTGATCGTGGGTCACATAGACAGAGGTGATCCCAACTTCGTTCTGAATCCGTTTAAGCTCGACACGCATTTGTTCGCGCAACTTGAGGTCAAGGTTGGAAAGCGGCTCATCGAAAAGCAGCAGGCGCGGCCGCGAGACGATCGCGCGCGCGAGGGAGGCGCGCTGCTGCTGGCCGCCCGAAAGCTGGGTGGCCAGCTTATTGGCCATTTCGGTCAGGCCGACCAGGGCAAGAACATCGGCGACGCGGCTGTCGATTTCGGGGCGCTCGATTTTGCGAATCTCCAGTGGATAGGCCACGTTCTCGGCGACCGTCATGTGCGGCCAGATCGCGTAACTTTGAAAGACCATCCCAATATCGCGCTTTTCGGGCGGCAGGAAAATATTATTCGCCGGCGACGTAAAGACGACGTCGCCCACCTGGATATGGCCGGCATCGATGGTATGCAGGCCAGCGATACTCATCAACGTGGTGGTTTTTCCGCATCCGGATGGGCCAAGCAAGGTGAGGAATTTGCCTTCCGCAAGATTAATGGAAAGGTCGTCCACGGCCCGGTCGTCGCCGAATAACTTGACGAGATTCCGAACCTGTAAATATGCGCCTGATGCGTTCTCGGTGTTCATGCCGCCAACTGATATTCCTGCGATTAAACCGTTAGGGCCTCACGCCCGGCGATTCGCCGGAACGCGAAGATGCAAACGAGAAGCGCCACGGTCTGGGCCATGGACAGTGCCGAAGTCAGCGCCTCGTTCTCGTAGTTGGAAAGATAGTAGACACCTACGGAAAGGGTCTCGGTTCCGGTCGAGTAAAGAATGATCGAGATTGAAAGTTCGCGCAGAAAGATGATGAACAGCAGCAGCCAGCCGGCGAAGATGCCGGGCTTCAACAGCGGGATCGTGATCCTGCGCATGGTCGTAAACCACGTTGCCCCCGCCATGCGCGAACTTTGGTCGAGTTCTTCGGAAATCGCCAGCATCACCGCGGAGATATTGCGCTGACCGTAGGGGAAAAACCGGGTGATATAGCCAAGCAGCAAAATCCAGAGCGTCGCGTAAATCGGCGTCTGGATATAGGTAACCAGAACGCCCATGGCCAAAACAATGCCGGGAAACCCGATCGGTACGACGCACAGGAAATTGAGTAGTTTCGAGCCCATTCCCTTGGTGCGGTGAATCATGTGACTAACCACCAGCGACAGGATCATGGCGATGGTGGCGCCGGAAAATGCCAGGATGAAGCTGTTGATGATGCCGTTGGTCGCGGATTTGATCGAGCTTTCTTCCCAGAAAAACAGCGTCTTCCTGTAGTTGTCGAACGACATGTCGTCGAGAAGAATCTCGCCCGTCCACACCGGATGCAGGCTGACCACGATCAGGCAGAAGATGGGCAGGACGACGGCGATGAAGATAAACGTGAGGTTATAGCCGAAAGCCAGCCATTTCCATCGTCCCAGGTCGAGGACATTGGGACGGAATCCCTTGCCCGTCACCGTGGTGAACGAACGGGGCGCGATGTAGCGCTGCTGAATCCAGATCAGGAACACCGTGATGGCGCCAAGCGCCATGCTCATTGCCGAGCCCAGATAGTGATTAGCGTCATCCCCCACTGCTTTGGAAAAAATTTGTGTGGTCAACGTTTCCCAGCCGTACGGTGCGCCGAGCTTGAACGGCACGCCGAACTCTCCCGCGCTGGTCACGAAAACGATGATCGCGCCTGACAGGATGCCGGGCATAACCAGCGGCAGGGTAATCGTCAGTGTGGTCCGGAGCAGACCCGCGCCCGTGGTCCGCGCACTGTCTTCAAGCGAGGGATCCATGCGCCTGAGCGAGCCGACGACAAAAAGATAGACCAGCGGCGCAAAGAAAATTCCGGTCACCCAGATTACGCCATAGATGTTATCGACGTTAAGAAGATGCCCCTCGACGCCTAAATAATTCCGCGCCCATACGTTGAGTATTCCGGTCTGCGGTTCCGCTAGATTGTGCCAGGCGATGGCGCCGACAAAAGGACTAAGAAAGAAAGGAATCAGGTTGTACGGCTCAAGGTAATCGCGCAACGGACAGTTGGTGCGCGCATTGATCCAGGCCAGCGACACCCCAAGAAACGTCGCCAGGACCGTCGAGCCCGAACTGATAATCAGCGTGTTGAGAAAGGCCTTGGGAATGATGCGGTCGGTAAAAAGGATCCGGTAATTTTCCAACCCCCACGTGGTGTCGAACCCCTGGTCATCCAAAACCAGGAAACTGCTGACAAAAAGGGTCATCAACGGCAGGACAACCGCCACCCCCACGATCAGGCTGACGATCACGGTGGTGATCGACTCCTGGGTCATCACCCTCCGCAAACGGCTGGATAACGACGAGCGGTTAACGGTTGCGGCTATTGTTTCTGTGCTCATCGTTTTTCAGTTCTTGTAAAGAAAATTCATGCTTCGGTTACAGCCAACACGCAACGGGACTCCGCTTTTAAACGGAGTCCCGTATTGTGATTAACGTCGATTCTTAGCGGAAATTTTCCAGCCACACGTCGCGCACTTGCTTGAACTTTTTCGCGCCCGCGACCCAGTCCTTCATTCCCAGCAGCTTATGCTTGCTCAGATCGAGGAGATAGGGCTTGGCGGCGGCTGGCGGGGTATAGCCATCGCGGAAGGTGTAAACCGCTTCCCCTTCGACGAACACATCCGCGCCTTCCTTGCTCAGCAGGAATTCGGCCAGCAGTTTGCCGGCATTCAGATGCGGCGCGCCCTTGAACACGGCCATTTGGTTGCCCAGCATGACCTGGCCTTCCTTGTAGTAACCGATTTTCAGCACATTGGCGAGATCGGCCTTTTTGGCCACGTTCTGGTAGACCCGGCCGGAAAGGTTCCACATGTCAACCGGCCGCTGGCAGGAGATAACCATCTGCATCTTCGGCTCGGTGCGGAATTCCACGAGAGGATCGGTTTTTTTAAGCTTGGCCCATATGCCCTTGAAATCGGCAGCGCCGTTTTCTT
>JAOUPW010000661.1 GCA_029879665.1 Rhodospirillales bacterium
ATGTAGTTCAGTGAATCGACTTCGTTACTTGCGTTTCGACTGCCGCTTTTCCCGCCATCGTTTCAGCATCTCGGGCGGCCAGTCCTCTTCCGGAACCTTGTACTGAATCAGGCGTTCAGGAAGCGCTGGGGCAGCCCGCATTATTGCGGTAACGTCAGCCCCGCCATGCACCCACCCCTTGCCTGGTCCACCCCATGTCTGGACACTCTGCGAACCATCCTCAAATTCCACAATACGTCCGATCATACCTACGAGATTGACTGGCCCGTCGGCTACCCTTTTGATTTTTCTGGTCATTCTATCCTCATTCAGTGAAACGGGGTCAGCAACTGTCTTGACAGTCAAGCTGATTCCGGCATTCCGCGTCATTTCCCCTTCGCCCGCTGCTCGCGGCGCCAGTCTTCCAGCATATCCGGCGGCCAGTCCTCTTCCGGCACGCCATATTCGATCAGCCGCTTCGGCAACGCCGGTGGGGCGCCCATCACTTCCGCCCCATCAGCCCGCCCATGCACCCATCCTTCTTCCGGTCGCCGCCAGGTTTCCACTCGGCCCGTGCCATCCTCCAACTCAACAATCCGGCCCAGCATTCCGCCAAGGTTCGCAGGTCCATCGATAACTCTTCTGACCTTTTTCGTCATTTCCCCTTCGAGCGCTGCTCGCGGCGCCAATCTTCCAGCATGTCCGGTGGCCAGTCCTCTTCCGGCACACCGTACTCGATCAGACGCTTCGGCAGCGCCGGTGGCGCGCCTCGAATCTCTGCAACATCAGCGCCGCCCGGTACCCAGCCCTCCTCCGGCCGCCGCCAAGTCTCTACCCGCCCAGAACCGTCTGGTAATTTAACGATCCGTCCGAGCAAGCCCCGCAGATTTACCGGGCCATACGCTAATTCGAGCGTTTTCTTCATGGGTTATTTCTCCTCCTGCAAACGGTACTGTGTGTATCTTGCTCTGCCAAGAAATTCATTTCCTAACGTCTTAACCAGCGTTCATAAGCTTCCGCGTACGCCTGTCTTGCCCACGCCTGATCGGCCTCCTCTTGGAGCATCTCCTCAGGCGTCAGATCGGATTTGTGCCGCCATTTCGCATAGTTCTCATGATCTTTCTCGTACACCGGCAGAATCTCACTGGGCATGATCTGGATTTCGGCGGTCATGCCGCTTTCCAGCACGATCTGCATGTGGATGGCGCGGTAGCCGGCGTCGCGTGGGTTGTCGAGAAAATCGTCCACCTCGACATTTTTGTACCGCCGCATCAGCGCGCGCACCGCCTCGTCCAGCATCGCCGGGTCGTCAATGGTGATGCGCCCGCCCAGATAGTCGCCGATGGTATCCGGCCGGCGCCCGCCCGCCAGCTTCTCGTCCAGCCGCTTCCGTTCCTTGGCTCTGGCGCTGACGAATTCCACGCCGGGCAGGGCGCTCGCCAGTTCACCCAACTGCTGGCCCAGCGGCCCGACATTTTCCTCGGCCATGGCCAGCATCCGGTCGACATCGTTGAGTGGCTGGATGATCCGCTTTTCCGAGACGGGGTCGATAAGACCGAAGGCATTATGACCCGATTGCCCTTCCTCGGCCTTCTCTGCCGATTCTTCCCTGAAATTGGGGTGCAAGGCGTCTTCATAATAGCCGTCGCGGCGCGCCCGATCCCGTGGCGTTCCCGCAGCGGACGCATCGGGATCGACCGGCTGCACCCCGCCCGCCTCCGGAACACCGCCTTTTGAGTCTACCTTCCCCGACGGCGCGTTCCCCATATCCTCCGGGGCCATTTCGGCGCCCGGGCCGTCACGTCGCGGCGCGGTGGGATGTCGCGGGGCGTCCATCGGTCCGGTCGGGCGTCGGCGGATGCCGGCCGCAACCGCGATGAAGTTGGCGAGCCCGCCAAGCGTGAAGGAAATGCCGGCATTCTCGCCGACCCCCTCGAACGTTTGCCGCTCGGGGTCGTAGCCGACAGCTTCGGAGGCGATCAGGTTGTGTACGATCGCCTCGAAGCCCTCCTGGAGCGCCTC